>JAHDIS010000053.1 GCA_020630695.1 Paracoccaceae bacterium
GGCGCATCCAAGCGAGCGGTTGAAAATATCTTGCGCGACTTTGAAGCTGCATACGGTCTGCGTCATGTGATCTTCCGTTATTTCAACGTAGCCGGTTGCGATCCCGAAGCTGAAGTCGGGGAATACCACCGACCCGAAACCCACCTGATTCCGGTTATGCTTGAGGCAATCGATGGCAAGCGCCCGGCGTTGACCATTCATGGGGATGACTACGACACCCCGGATGGCACCTGCATTCGGGACTACGTGCATGTTTGCGATCTGGTTGACGCCCATCTTCTTGGGCTGGCGTGGTTGAAGGATGGTAAGCCAAGCACCGTGTTCAATCTGGGCACAGGCAAAGGGTTTTCTGTCAGAGAAGTTGTCGAAGCGTCCCGTACAGTGACCAATCGCGAGGTGCCGCACTCCATCGGCCCGCGAAGGGCCGGCGATGCGACCAAGCTGGTGTCCGGATCGACGCGCGCTGAAAAAGAGTTGGGTTGGGTACCGGGGCGGTCTTCGATGGCCATAATGATCGAAGATGCGTGGCGTTGGCATTTGAATGGGCACTACGAAAAATAGTCATTCACCCCCGGCCGCGCGCCTGCTGGATCTGACGCGCCTGACGCGTCGGGCAGGGCGGCCTATGACCGGCGTTGACCGGGTTGAATTTGCCTATCTCAGACGACTGGTTGCTGAACCGGAAATGCTCTTTGGCTTGGTACGAAGTGCTTTCGGTTACATTCTGCTTGATAGACAGGGCTGCGAGCATTTCCTGAATGCATTCCCGGATGCTTCCTTTGGCCCCGCTGATCGTCTGTCTGGTATCAAACGCGGTATGCACGATGCGCGGGCCAGGGCGGAAAGTCATCTGAGACGTCATTGCCTTGATCGATGTCTGCCGCTTCGGCTGGGCAGGATGCTTCGCAAACACGTGCCATCTGGGACCTGCTATTTGAACACCGGTCACAGCAACCTGACAGACAGGGTGCTGAGCGCTGTGAAAAGCGTGCAGGACGCCCGGGTTGCCGTCTTTGTGCATGACACGATCCCGCTGGACTACCCGCAGTATCAACGCCCGGGGAATGATGATCAGTTTCGGAAGTTCCTGCAGCGCGCTGGGCGATCCGCTGACCTTTTGATCTGCAACTCGGATCAAACAGAGGCAGACGTTTTGCGGCATCTTGCACCTCTTTCTCCGCAAACTGCCGTTGCCCATCTCGGAGTGGATATGCCGGACGCCGGCTCGCCGCCTGAGGGCCCCTGGACAGGGCAGCCCTTTTTCGTGTGTCTGGGCACAATTGAGCCGCGCAAGAACCACGAGCTGCTGTTGGATATTTGGCCTGAAATCGAAGACGCTCATTTGCTGATCTGCGGAAGCCGTGGCTGGAACAACGACGCGGTCTTTGCTCGGCTGGATCAAAAGCCAGCTCGTGTTCATGAATTGAACGGGCTGACAGATGGTCAGATCGTTGGGCTGATGCAGCAGAGCGTTGCTGCGTTGTTTCCTAGTCTGGCTGAAGGTTACGGTCTGCCTCCGGCAGAAGCGGCGGCACTGGGTGTTCCGGTGATCTGCAATGACCTGCCCATCTACCGTGAAATTCTGGGAAATATTCCCGTTTATGCCAGCGCAGATGATCTTTACCTTTGGACCGCAAAGATAAAAGTGCTTAAACAGGAACAAACATTGGCCAAAATCCGGCTTCGCAAAGGTGCGGCTGTCCCGACATGGGAAGCGCATTTCAAGACGGTATTAAGGCTGGTTTGATACGAGGCGGGCGTACGAGAGTCGTGTAAGCGGCCATCTAGGGGGCGCAATTGGGCGTATGGCAGGCATATAGGTTGCGATTGCAACGGCGACGCTGGCGCATCCGTGCGTTCCGCAAACGCCGTGAACTGAACCCTGTTGCCAATCGAACTGCGGACATCCGTAAAACCGACATCCTGTTGATGTGCACCCAGCGCAACGAAGGTGTGCGGCTGCCTTGGTTCCTTGACTACTACCGGAACATGGGCGTGAACCATTTCCTGTTCGTCGACAACGACAGCAACGATGGGTCGCTGGATTACCTTGCAAGTCAGCCAGACGTTTCCATCTGGACCACGCAGTCCAGCTACAAACGTTCACGCTTTGGCGTCGATTGGATGAACTGGCTGCTTATGCGATACGGCCATGGGCATTGGTGCCTGACTGTCGACCCGGATGAACTGTTCCTCTATCCATTCTGTGACACGCGGCCGTTGCGCGCTTTGACAGATTGGCTGGATGCCTCGTCGATCAAAAGTTTCTCTGCCATGCTTCTGGATATGTATCCGAAGGGGCGCATCGATCATCAGACCTATGAGATCGGGAAAAACCCTCTCGATACGATTTCATGGTTTGATTCCGGAAATTACACGATCCGCAAGAACCCCCAATTCGGAAACCTCTGGATTCAGGGTGGCCCGAGGGCCCGCATGTTCTTTGCCGACAAGCCAGATCTAGCCCCTGCGCTAAATAAAATTCCATTGGTCAAATGGGACCGGCGATACGCCTACGTAAGTTCAACACACAATCTGCTGCCACGCGGTTTGAACCTCGTTTACGACGAGTGGGGTGGTGAGAAGGCCAGCGGCATCTTGCTGCACACAAAATTCCTCAATGTTTTTCCTGAAAAAGCTGCAGAGGAATTGGAACGCAAACAGCATTACGGCGCGAGCCGGGAATATCTGGCCTATGCCGACGGGATCAAGGACAACCCGGAACTCTGGTGCAAGTGGTCGGAGAAGTACATCAATTGGCGGCAGCTTGAGATCTTGGGACTGATGTCAAAAGGGAACTGGGCATGAGCGTCGGGATCGTCATGCTGGTTCACACCGCGCTGCATCGGGCGCAGCAAGTGGCCCGGCATTGGGCAACAGCCGGATGCCCTGTGGTGATCCACGTGGACAAGATGGTCTCAAAACAGGCCTACGACACCTTTGTTGCGGACCTTGCGGATTTGCCCGGCGTTCTTTTCTCCAAGCGCCATCGCTGTGAATGGGGCACGTGGGGTCTGGTCGCGGCCAGCCAGGATGCATCGGAAATGATGCTCGATCGGTTTGAAGAAGTACGCCACGTCTATTTGGCCTCAGGGTCCTGTTTGCCTTTGCGGCCGGTGGAAGAACTGGTTGAATATCTGGCTGAACGTCCCCGCACGGATTTCATCGAAAGCGCAACCACAGCAGATGTGCCGTGGACCGTTGGTGGTCTCGACCATGAACGCTTCACACTCTACTTTCCGTTTTCATGGCGCAAAAACCGGTACTTGTTCGACAAATTCGTCGAGATTCAGCGCAACATGCGTTTGAAACGCAGGATCCCCAAGGGGATCGTGCCGCACATGGGCAGCCAATGGTGGTGCCTGACGCGTCAAACGCTTTCGGCGGTCCTGCAGGATCCGGAGCGTGCAAAATATGACGCCTATTTCAAGCGCGTGTGGATTCCCGATGAATCCTATTTTCAAACGCTATCAAGACTGTATTCCACCAATATCGAAAGCCGTTCTCTGACGCTGTCCAAGTTCGACTTTCAGGGTAAACCGCACATTTTCTATGATGACCATCTGCAGTTGCTGCGTCGGTCTGATTGTTTTGTCGCCCGCAAGATTTGGCCAAACGCGGATCGGTTATATCACGCGTTCCTGACCGACTCCGAAGCGGCCATGTCGCGGCAAGAACCCAACCCTGGCAAGATTGACCGCATCTTTGCCAAGGCGGTCGATCGAAGAACACGCGGCCGGTCGGGTCTCTATATGCAGAGCCGGTTCCCCAATTTGGGTTGGGAAAACGGTGTTACGGCCGGCAAGTATTCGGTGTTTCAAGGGTTTTCAGAGCTTTTCCAAGACTTTGAGAGCTGGCTGTCCCGGGCCACAGGCGCACAAGTTCACGGACACCTGTTTGCACCGGAACGGGCGGAATTTGCTGGCGGTCAGTCTGTTATTAACGGCGCGTTGAGTGACAATGCCAAGCTGCGGGACGGAAACCCAAAGGGGTTCTTGACCAACCTTTTGTGGAATACGCGCGGTGAGCGCCAGTGTTTTCAGTATGGCCCACGTGACAATCCAAAGATCAATCAGCACATGGCGATTGACCCGAACGCGCAGATCAGTGTGATATCCGGCGCCTGGGCCGTCGCGTTGTTCAAGTCGAACGCGAATTTTGCGGATATTCGTGCACAGGCTGCATTGCTGCAGAAAATCGAAAACAAGATGCTGGATGAGTTGCGCAGCCCGGACGTCAAGGCACGGGTGCGGATCTGGACAATGGCCGAGTTCATCGAAGCGCCTATGGAACCTTTGCAGGTGATCATCGACGAAATCGGCCAGAAGAGTACACGCCGTTTGGCAGAAGCCCCGCGACTGGAAGACCTGACCGGCTTTGGTAGGTTCCTCCAGAACCTCAAGAACCAGGGTATGCACCCTTATCTCATGGGTGATTTTCCGGTCGACCCAATCCCAAGAAGCGCGCAGGGCGCGCAACGCAAACCCTACCTGGTCAAGAAATAGGGCCTTTCAATGCCGCAGGAATTTGATTGTTTTGTCGTCTTTGCCGAAATGCGGACCGGGTCCAATTTTCTTGAGGCGAACCTGAATGCATTCGATGGGATCACTTGTCACGGTGAGGCGTTTAACCCGCATTTTATCGGGTATCCCAATTCCGAGGATATTCTTGGAATAACGCAAGACGAACGTGACCGCGATCCTTCGCGGCTTTTGGGGCAAATCCGCAAGGCGACTCCAGGCGGGATTGGTGGGTTTCGGTTCTTTCATGATCATGATCCAAGGGTCTTGGACGCGCTGCTTGCCGATCATCGCATCGGCAAGATTGTCCTGACGCGGAACCCTGTTGATAGTTACATCAGCTGGAAAATCGCGCAGGCCACGGGGCAGTGGAAACTGACCAATGTCAAACGTCGCAAGGAAAGCCAGGCCCAGTTCGATGCGGCTGAGTTTGAAGAGCATTTGACCGCGTTGCAGGCCTTTCAGGTCAAACTGCTGAATAGCCTTCAGACCACCGGCCAAACTGCATTTTACGTCGCCTACGAAGATCTGCAGGACGTCGATGTCATGAACGGTTTGGCACGCTGGCTGGGTGTTTCTTCGCAGCTCGACAGCCTGAACACAGCATTGAAACGACAGAACCCGGAACCGATATCGGAAAAAGTTTCGAATTTTGGTGACATGGAAAAGGCGCTGACGCGTCTTGATCGGTTTAACCTGTCACGCACACCGAATTTTGAACCGCGGCGGGGGCCGGTTGTCCCGGGTTATCTGGCGGCTGCAAAGACACCTTTGCTGTATATGCCGATCCGGTCGGGCCCTGAACAGGCAGTCCGGCGCTGGATGTGCGCGCTGGACGGCGTGGATGGCAAGGCGCTGGTCAGTGATTTCAGCCAGAACACACTACGCGCATGGAAACGCGAACGGCCGGGCCATCGCAGTTTCACTGTCGTGCGGCACCCCTTGGCTCGGGCGCATGAGGCGTTTTGCTCGAAGATCCTGACCACGCAAAAGGGCAGTTTTCTGGGCATCCGCAAGACCCTGCGACGGGCCCACAATTTCCCTATTCCCGAGGGCGAGCCCGGTCCCGACTATGACGTTAACGCGCATCGCGCGGCCTTTACCGCCTTTTTGGCGTTCTGCAAGGCGAACCTGCAGGGACAGACTGCTGTGCGAGTCGATGGGCATTGGGCAACGCAGGCGCAGTGCTTGCAGGGTATGTCCGAGTTTACGTTGCCGGACATGATCATTCGAGAAGATGAGATGGCATCCTATTTGCCCGCCTTGGCCATGCAGGTCGGTCATGATGGGCCACCAGATCCCGAAGCTGTGCCAAACAAGGCTCCGTTCTCGCTTGCCGAAATCTATGACGATCAGATCGAGGCGTTGGGTCGCGAAGCCTATCTGCGTGACTATCTGATGTTTGGTTTTGACGACTGGGCGTGACCCGGACACATCCAACGAAAAACCGCGCCAGACTTATTGCCAGCGCGGTTCAAAAGGGCTTGGACGGTTGGTCGATCAGGCCGCCTGAACGTCTTCCGTTTCCGTGATGATGGTATAGAGCGTTCCCGCATCAGCATTGGCACGCAGCTTTGTGCACAGACCTGTGTTGCGAAGCGTTCGGGATACCAGCGCCAATGCCTTGAGGTGTTCAACGCCAGCATTTTCCGGCGCAAACAAAGCAAAGATCAGATCAACAGGCTGGCGATCAACGGCTTCGAAATCGATTGGTTTCTCGATTTGAATAAAGACGCCGAGCACCTCTTCCAAACCGGCAATCCGCGCATGGGGCAAGGCAACGCCATGTCCAACACCGGTTGGGCCCAGCGATTCCCGCTCCATCAATGCTTCGACCAATGGAGCGGCGGACAGCCCATGGGCTGCCTCGGCCAGATCTGCGATGTCATGCATCAAGCGCTTCTTGCTTGATACCGCGCCAAGAACCTTGACGGCCTCAGGCTTCAAAAGATCACTGAACTTCATCTGTTGCATGTCCTACAGGCGTGCGACCCGCGAGCCGCATGCGCAGCCCTTAAGGATCGATCCAGCCAATGTTCCCATCGTCACGTCGATATACGACGTTCACGCCATCCTTCTTTTCATTCCGGAAGACGAGAACCGGGGCACCCGCCAGTTCCATCTGCATCACAGCCTCACCCACGGTCAGAGATGGGATTTGTGTTTCCATCTCGGCGACGATGATCGGCTGAAGTGATTCCGGTTCGGGGCTGTCAGCCCCTTCATCTGAGGCGAGGATATAAGAGGAGGCCCCGAAAAGTTCAACCGGTTCCGTTCGGTCCTTGTGGTGATCTTTTAGCCTTCGTTTGTAGCGTCGGAGCTGTTTGTCCATTTTTTCAGCGCAACCGTCGAAGGCCGCGTAAATTTCATGCGCATGGGCTTTGGCTGCTGCGGTTAGGCCGCTGGACAGGTGAACATTCACCTCGCAAACAAATTCGTGCCCGCTCTTGGAAAAGACGACAGTGGCGTCGGTTGGTCGCTGAGAATACTTTTGCAAGACCGCCCCAAGTTCGTCCTGAACGTGCGTCTGCAGTGCGTCGCCGATGTCGATTTGCTTTCCCGAGATCTGATAGCGCATGAAATGGTCCTTTTTTCTATAACCGGGCAACACAGAAATCACGCCAGGGCGTGTGTTGTATCGCTTATGGTCAGGGGTAACGCAGCGCGGGTGCAGGTTGTTCTGATCCGCCCCTTAAAGAAGAGGTAGCATCTGGCAAAACTGCATCGATGCGCATTGTCATACCCTATTTGAGGCGACAAAAGGGGGGGCTGTCAATCGAAAGGCGCAGAAAATTTTGCAATAACCGGTTTGGAAAAAGCGACGTTGACGCGTCAGTTACCCAAACCGAAAGTTGTCACCAAGATAAACGCGGCGCACGTTTTCGTTTTGCACAACTTCTTCTGGCGTGCCTGACATCAGCACGCGCCCATCGTGCAGGATGTAGGCGCGATCCACGATTTCGAGAGTCTCACGGACGTTGTGATCAGTGATCAAAACGCCGATTCCGCGTTTTTTGAGATCTGACACCAAGTGGCGAATGTCGCCGACACTGATTGGGTCAACACCCGCAAACGGTTCGTCCAAAAGCAGGTACTTTGGATCAGCCGCGAGGCAGCGCGCAATTTCGACGCGGCGGCGTTCCCCGCCGGACAGTGCCAGTGCAGGCGCGCGGCGCAGGTGTTCGATCGAAAACTCGCCCAGCAGTTCTTCGAGCCGTTCGCGGCGGCGATGGCTGTCCTTTTCGGCAATATCAAGCACAGCAGCGATGTTGTCTTCGACGGTCAGGCCGCGAAAGATGGACATTTCCTGCGGCAGATATCCGATTCCGAGTCGCGCCCGTCGATACATGGGCAGATAGGTTGCGTCGCGCCCGTCGATCAGAACCTGCCCACCTTCCGGGTTCAAAAGGCCAGCGATTGCATAAAAAGACGTGGTCTTGCCGGATCCGTTCGGTCCGAGCAGCGCAACCACCTCACCGCGTTCCAAGCTCATCGAAACGTCGCGGATCACCACGCGTTTGCGATAGCTTTTGCGCAGGTGAATGACCTGAAGGCCACTGGACCCTTCGGTCACGGTGAGTTGCGGACGTGCCATGACTAGTTACCGGTCTGCTCTTCGTCCTGCTGCTGCAGCACTGTTTTTACGCGGCCCGACATTTGCGCCGAACCTGTCTCCAGATTCACAGTCATTCGCTCGGCCGTCAATGCGTTGGGCCCCTGCGTAAGCAAGACATTGCCGGACATCACAACGGTACCGGCCTCGATGTTATAGTCAGCGCGTTCGGCCTCGGCCGCTTCTTCGCCGCTGACCAGTACAACACCGCCTGTCGCCTCGAGCCGTTCGATACGCCCGGCTTGCTCGGAATAGACAACCAGAACCCGGGGTGCAGCCAGACGCATATCGCCCTGCGCGATAACGACATTCCCCTGATAGAGCGCCGTGCCGTTGGATTGGTTTACAGACAGCGAATCCGCAGTGACCTCAACCGGAGCGCTGGTGTCCTGCTGCATGGAACCAAAGGAAACTTGCGCGCCCTGAGCGGCGGTTTCAGATGGGGCTGTCGCTGCGGCAACGGCCAGAATGGTTGTCAACAGAAGGGCACGGATCATTGCGGGTCACTCTTTTGGTTTTGGCTCGTATATCAGTTTTACACCGTCGGTGAAAAGCAATAGCACATCCCCCTCGGTCTCTGCGGGGGAAATTTGCAGTCCACCTGCATCTAGCGTGCCGAATGGTGCAGTGCCCTTGACCGGGCCGGTGGTGCGCGCCCGGGTTTCGTTGAACTCTGAAATCAGTCCGTCGGTCAAGACAACATAGCCGGTTGAGCTTTCGATGCGCACGCCGCCTTCCAAAAGTGCCTCTTGCTGGCCATTGCGCAGCGTCGCCTCTGGTGCATTCAATTGAATGGTCGCGCCATTGCTTTGGGTTAGCGTCGCTTCGAGACTGTTGGCATGGATTTTTCCATCCAGACCGGGCCGCGCACTTTCGGCCGTCATGATCAGCATCTCGCCGCGCCTTGTTGTTCCAGCAAAATACGGCGCGCTTACTTTTTGTTGTACCGTTTCACCGCTGGCCAACGCCTCGGCAAACGGGGTGTCCATCATCGGATCGCCGCTGCGCGACAACAGGAACAATGTCGAAAGCAGGGCCAGCGCAGCCAAAGGCAAAATTATCTTGAGCCATGCGACGACGCGCGAATAAAGACCCTCGGCGCGAGCCATAGGCTAAACCGATCCTGCTGTGGTCAGGGTGTCAGGCATGGGCAAAGATATCGATATCCGGCCAGCCCGCCAGATCGAGTTTGGCGCGTGTCGGCAGGAAGTCGAAACAGGCTTGCGCAAGTTCAGTTCGGTCTTCGCGCGCCAGCATTCTGTTCAACTCATCGCGCAGACGGTGCAGGTGAAGAACGTCCGAGGCCGCGTAGTCCTGCTGGGCCGTGGTCAGCTCTTCAGCACCCCAGTCGCTGGATTGCTGCTGTTTGGAAATGTCTACGCTCAGCAGTTCCTGTGTCAGCGCCTTTAGCCCGTGACGGTCGGTGTAGGTTCGGACAAGACGGCTCGCGATCTTGGTGCAGTACACTGGCGCAGCAAGCGCGCCGAAGGTGTTGTACATGGCAGCGATATCAAAACGTCCGTAGTGAAACAGTTTCAGCACATCCGGGTTTTCGAGCAAACGGGCAAGATTGGGCGCCGCAGTTTGACCTTTGGCGATCTGAACCAGATGGGCATTGCCGTCACCACCAGACAGCTGCACCACACACAGCCGGTCGCGATGCGGATGCAGGCCCATGGTTTCACAATCGATAGCCACAACAGGGCCAAGGTCCAGGTCATCCGGAAGATCGCCTTGGTACAGGTGGTTGGTCATTCGGTGCTGTCCTTTGATTGGCTGGCAGTTGTGCCGGACATATCGGTGTGCGGAAAGTCTTTCAACATCGGCAAAGTGTCACGATTGCCTCATTTAAGCCGACTGATTCTGAGAATTGGGCGGAAATGGGCCGAATTATGGCAAACATCTGGCAAAAGCCCGTCCCGATTCGGGCAGGCAATTTCACGCGAAAACCGCCTTTGAAACATTTCGTGAGCAAAGCGAGTCTGCCTAAAATTGTTCTCTTTCGAAAGGAGCGTTGCGCGATTGACGCGGATTAGAGGCAGCCGTAGAGCTTTGTCGATTGTTTGAAAAGCCAACTCATATCCAATTGTTTTTGGCGGATACTCCGAAGCGGGATTGTTTCTAAACCATTGGGTAAATTTGGCGATTTTGGGTCCATTACAGTAGTACAATAGAATAGAAATGAATACGGCAATGATTATCAATAGGATTGTTTTCGATTTGGAAACAATTTTTGGTTGTGCGGCGCGATATTGTTTCTCGGTCCCTTTTGCTGATTTTTGTAAGAATCCTGCTAATTTTCATAGGTACCTGGGCCAATCATGGAGCCTGCGGGGAAAACGCAACGTCAACAATCACAAATTTTTCAGATCTTCTGATTGGCCCATATAAACCTACGCAAATAGGCGGCTTTCTACTTAAAAGTGTGCTCCGCGGAGTTTGTTGACTGCATCGACCCTGAGAGGGCATAACCAAGACGTCGAGCGAAAGAACACAATCTGGTCTTAATTCGCAAAACACGGCACTGGGGGTTAGTGCTGCCACTTGGGAGTAATTGGTAAGTCTGCACCGGTCCGCAGGGACCCCAACATCGACGAAAGTCAAATCTTCTCATCTCAGAGCTATTCGTTGTCTTGCGCCTTTCGCGTGGGATGCCGCTTGCCGAGAGCTTGGTTGGTCTGAGCCGTGTGCAGTCTTGTTGAACCTCCTGTCATCGAATGTCTCGAAGGAGAGCATCTTGACTGTTCATTTTCGCCAGCCGCTGCCGACGGCTGAAATTGAAAAACTGATCGATAGTGCGCTTGTTCCCCAGACGCGTGGATCGATCTATCGCAATCACGCCAAACGCGCCTTTGACGTTACTTTGGTTCTTTTGGCGGCAATCCCTGTCCTTCTGATCCTTCTGCCGCTGTGCATTCTCGTTGCACGTGACGGGCAGTCGCCGATCTACCTGCAAAAGCGGGTTGGACAAAACGGGCGCGTTTTCAACATGTGGAAACTGCGCTCAATGGTGCCAAACGCTGATGAGATGCTTGAAGCTTATCTAGCGTCCAATCCCGAAGCCCGCGCGGAATGGGACCATCACCAGAAACTGCGCCGTGATCCGCGTATAACCACAATCGGTCGCATCATCCGCAAGACGTCTTTGGATGAGTTGCCGCAGCTTTGGAACGTACTGCGTGGTGATATGTCGATCGTTGGCCCACGGCCAATGATGCTGTGTCAGCGCGACATGTACCCAGGCTCGGCCTACTATGCTTTGCGTCCCGGTATCACCGGTTTCTGGCAAACCTCGGTTCGCAATGAATCGAGCTTTTCAGAGCGCGCCAGCTTTGACGCTGACTACCTGCGCAAGGTTTCGTTCATCACCGACATCGCCGTGATGTTCCGGACCGTCAAAGTCGTGATGAACGCCACAGGCGTCTAAATCTCAGGCGATGAAAATTGCTCAATAAGAGGCGCGGTCAGTACCGCGCCTTTTTGTTTGCCTTGCTCTTGGTGTCCGGGTTGATTGACGCTGTTGCCCCACTTTGCCATCGTTAGAAAAACGAAAAGGATGCACTGTGCAGCCAGCCGTCGGTTCTCTTGATCATATTGTTCTGACAGTTGCGGATATCGCCGCGACCTTTGATTTTTATCAAAGGATCATGGGGATGGTTGTAGAACCATTCACGCCGGCGGATGGGAGCCTGCGTTATGCGCTGAAGTTTGGCGTTCAAAAGATCAATCTTCACAGAGCAGGTGCGGAGTTTGAACCGAAGGCGGACAAACCCACGAAAGGGTCTGCTGATCTGTGTTTTTTGTCACAAACCCCTTTGGATGCTTGGCTTGAGCACTTGGATGCGAACGGTGTGCCGCTTGAAGACGGACCAGTGCGCCGCAGCGGGGCCAATGGTCCGATCCTATCGGTCTACATTCGTGATCCGGATGGCAACCTGATCGAGATTTCCAACAAGGTGGAATAGCGCGGACAAAATCCGCCGCTATCCACCCGCAGCGCGGCGCAGTTCGGCCATCAACTCGTCAAGAACCTTCGCGCTGCGTTCGTTGGTCAAATTTCCCTGTTCGTCCCACTGGCTGCCTGTGGCCGCGATCATCAGCTCTGGCCCGGTCAGCAAAAGCGGGCGAAACGGGGTGAGACAAAGCCGCGCCATGTTTTGCGCGCGTTCGCCCCCGGCACGCCCCGCCGCAGCGGACATCAGGGCAACAGGCTTGTCACGCCATGGATTTGATCCAGTGCGGCTGAGCCAGTCCAACGCGTTTTTCAGGACGCCTGAGATCCCCTTGTTGTATTCTGGAGTGACAACAATCACAGCGTCCGAAGCCAATATCGCATCGGCCAGTTCCTGTACTTCGGCAGGAATGCCAGACCCGTTCTGGATGTCTTCATCAAACAGCGGAAATCGAAGATTTGCTTCAGTAAAACTGGCCTCCCCAAAACGCCGCGCAGCTTCGTGCATCAACAACCGATTGGTCGAAGCCGATCGTAAGGATCCGCAAAGTCCGACGAGTTTCAGGGTGGACATTGGGTGCCTCCGTACGTGTTACAATGAATGTGACATAGCTACGGTCTTACACGCGCTTGGCAAGAGGGTGCCTGTCGCAATGGCAGGCAAAAGAAAAGCGCCGGGACTTTGCCCCGGCGCTGAACGTCGCGAACCGCTTAGGGTGTTACGCGTTTGGAAGGATCACGATCTCAACCCGGCGGTTTTGCGCTTTGCCTTCCGGCGTCAGGTTTGTCGCGATGGGCTGGTCTTCGCCGCGCCCAATGACGGACAGGCGCGAAGACGGCACGCCTTCGTTGCGCAGAACATCTGCGACAGAGGCCGCCCGGCGTTGCGACAGGTCGAGGTTGAAGGCAGCGTCACCATCACTGTCGGTATGGCCGATCACCTGCGCCGTCGTATCAGGGTAAGCAAGAAGGCTTGCACCCACATCGCGCAGATCAGAGACCAGAGTAGGCCGTAGTTCTGCACTGCCTGTTGCGAACAGGATATCCTGCGGCATAGTCACGATCAGGCGGTCGCCCGTGTTGCGAATGGTGGCGTCCGATCCAAGCTGCTGGCGCAGCTCGGCCTCTTGCTTGTCCAATTGGTTGCCAATGGCGGCACCGGCGGCGGCCCCGACCAATGCGCCCGCGACAGTCGCGCGGTTGCGTTCGCCGCGATCATCACCACCAGCCAACCGGCCGGTGATCGCGCCAAGACCTGCGCCGATCAGCGCGCCTTGTTTCGCCTGGCGATTTGGATCGCTGTCATCAAAGATTGGACCGGTGGTGCAGGCGGAAAGCCCGACCAATGCGACCACGGAAAATAGGAATGGGGATTTTGCCCGCATCGTTGTGAACCTCATAGGTTGTTGCCCCTTTTTGATGGGGTTTTACTGCTTGATATGCAAAAACATGAGGCTTTCCGCGTGCAATGTCACGGGGAAATCGGCAGTTTGGTGCCCAACCCGATCACGAATGCGCGGGATTATGCCTCTTTGCGAGCTGCTTCCCAGGCCAGGATCGCGCGCTTGACGGGCAAACCCCAGTGATAACCGCCCAGTCCGCCAGATTTGCGCAATGCTCTGTGGCAGGGAATAAGATAGCTGATCGGATTGCGCCCGACGGCTGTTCCAACCGCGCGAACGGCACGCGGATGACCAATGGATTGGGCGATTTCGGAATAGGTCGTGACCTGTCCGGACGGTATCTGCATCAGGGCTTCCCAAACTTTGATCTGAAACGGTGCGCCGATCATGTGCAAAGACACCTCGCCCGAATGCAGCCCGAAGGCCGCGTCTACCCAGGGCTTCAACGGAGCTGCGTCTTCGACATAGGTGGCGTTGGGCCAGCGACTGCACAAATCCCGCATGGCTTCCTCTGGGCCGCTTTCAGACGAAAAGGCAATCCCGCACAGACCCTTTTCTGTTCCCATGACTAGCGCTGGACCGAAGGGGCTATCGAACCAGCCCCAGCGGATACAAAGCCCGCGGCCACCTTTTGCAAATTCTCCGGGGCTCATGGCTTCCCAGCGCATGAAAAGATCATGTAGGCGGCCGCCTCCGGAAAGCCCGGTTTCATGAGCGGTTTCCAAGGTGGTGAACCGGTCTCGCAAGAGTGCCTTGGCGTGACCCAGTGTCAGGTATTGCTGATATCGTTTTGGGCTGACCCCGGCCCATCTGGTGAAAAGGCGCTGAAAGTGTGCCGGACTCATACCGATTTCAGCGGCCAGATCATCAAGGCTCGCGGCTGGGCCAAGTTCATCGACGGCGTCAATGGCGCGTCGCATGACGTTGAAATGGTAGCCTTGGGATTGCTCGGTCATTGCGGGTCTCCTGTGGTGATCCCAGACCTAGCCGCTCGCCTCGCGTCAGGCGACCCGTTTCTTGCGCAACAAAGAGCGATGCAGTTCGGCAAGTGCGCGCGCCTCGCGCAGTGTTAGGCAGGGGCGGATTGCGCTGCGTGGCTGATGCAAGCGTCGCCGTTTCGGGATCAGGCATTTGGGGGTATTGAGCGCGGTCTCAGACCAGATCCCGGCGGAACCGACAAGCTGATGGGACGCGGTGCTGATGTGCACGAACGAAATCGGACGCCGCACAACTTTAATTCCGGGCCACCCGACTAGGGCGCAGGCGGGCACCAGCACCTCAGGCTCTGCGAACATCAGTTGAGCCGCGGCAGAAGGTAGCAATATGCGATGCAACCACGACACTGTTATGTCGCGCCGCGGCAGCCCAAACCCCAGCGCGCCCTTTGCAATACGAATGCCGCGTTGGTTGCCGGTTCCATTGCCATCAAAGCGGTAGAGGCCCTGCACACGATGGACCGCGCCATCGCGCCCCATCAACAATGAGCGGTCCGAAAGGGCGCCAGCGGGCACTGCCCCTTGTGTGGTGTTGATTGGGCAGTGCGTGTCAAAGCAAAGCACCGACGAATAACTGCTGTAAGACAACTGCCCACCCTCTGACATGTCTGTGTAGCTACTCGTGGTGTAGGCTTCACCCGGTTCCATATCGAAGGTAGAAAAATAGCCGACAAGAATGCCGTCGATCTCTATCTCATCTACGTATTCGGTACTGCCGCCTGCAGTCGCGGTGTAGTACCCTTCGATATATACCTGAGCGGGGCCAACCACTGTGCCGTCAGGATAGGTGACGGTCGCAACCTGATTGACGTCATTGCCAATTTCATCGCTAACCGGCGCAGTGCCATTGTCGCCGTCAAAGAAATCGTCATCGTCGGTTATTTCAACCTTGATGCGGTCTGTCTTGTAGTCGAAGTCCGCATCAAGCCACAGGCTGCCTGATCCACTGTCGAAGACCAGGGAGTCGGTGCTGTATCCATAGATTACGTAGGTTGCCATTTGCGCGCCGTTTTATTTGCGCAAAGGCATAGCCACTGAGGGTAAACACGAGGTTCATAGCCGTCTTGCCCCGAACTTTCAAAACAGGCACAAGATGCCCATGAGCAAACCCGCAAAGCAGCTAGACTACCACACGATCCGAGAGATCTTTTCACGTTTTCAGGCCGCTGAGGCGGAGCCCAAAGGCGAATTGAACCATGTGAACGCCTACACATTGGTGGTCGCTGTGGCACTCAGTGCGCAGGCCACGGATGCCGGGGTGAACAAGGCCACCGAAAAGCTGTTCCAGATCGCTGACACACCGGAAAAGATGCTGGCGCTTGGCGAAGAGGGTGTCATAGAGCACATCAAGACGATTGGCCTGTTTCGGAACAAAGCCAAAAATGTCATCAAGCTGAGCCGCATTCTGGTGGATGACTACGGTGGCGAGGTGCCGTGCAGCCGCGCCGCACTGGAGAGCCTGCCGGGTGTTGGCCGCAAGACGGCGAATGTGGTTCTCAACATGTGGTGGGGTCATCCGTCGCAGGCCGTTGACACCCATATTTTCAGGGTTGGCAACCGCTCTGGGATTTGTCCCGGCAAGGACGTTGTCGCGGTTGAACGGGCGATCGAGGATCACATCCCCGTCGATTTTCAGCACCATGCCCATCACTGGCTCATCCTGCACGGTCGCTATATCTGCGTGGCGCGCAAACCAAAGTGTAAGGCCTGTCTGATCGCGGACCTGTGCCAATTCAAGGAAAAGACGGAATGAAGAAATATCAGGTGATCGGCATCGGCAACGCAGTTGTTGATGTGATTAGTCGTGCCGACGACAGCTTTCTCGAGCACATGGGCATTGAAAAAGGGATCATGCAACTGGTTGAGCGTGATCGCGCCGAGGTGCTCTACGGCGCCATGGAAGGCCGCGTGCAAACGCCGGGTGGATCGGTCGCCAACACGATTGCGGGCGTTGGTGGTTTGGGTTTGCGCTCTGCCTTTATCGGCCGCGTGCATGATGATGCCTTGGGCCGCTTCTATGCCGAAGCGATGGAAAAAGACGGCATTGATTTCGTCAACGCTCCGGTTCCGGGCGGCGATTTGCCAACGTCGCGCAGCATGATCTTTGTATCGCCAGATGGCGAACGGTCGATGAACACTTACCTTGGTATTTCCGCGGATCTCGGACCCGAAGATGTGAGCGCCGAAGTGGCAGGTGAGGCCGAGATCGTCTTTTTGGAAGGTTATCTGTTCGATAAACCAAAGGGAAAAGAAGCGTTCCTGCGTGCTGCGCGCACCTGTCGGGCTGCAGGCGGCAAGGCCGGGATCGCGATTTCGGACCCCTTCTGCGTTGAACGGCACCGGGATGACTTTCTGACCCTGATCGCAAACGAACTGGACTACGTGATCGGCAACGAAGCCGAGATTTGTTCGTTGTATCAGAACAACGATCTGGATGCGGATCTTGCTGCTGTATCGGCGATCTGCCCTTTGGTCGTTTGCACCCGTTCCGGTGATGGCGTGACCATCATCGCGGACGGCGTTCGAACAGACGTGCCGGTAGACAAGGTTGTACCGGTTGATGCCACCGGAGCTGGTGATCAGTTTGCCGCCGGGTTCCTGTATGGTTTGGCGACCGGGGCCGACATGGCAACCGCAGGCAAAATGGGTTGCGTGGCAGCGGCTGAAGTTATCAGTCACATCGGCCCGCGGCCCGAAGCCAACATGCAGCAATTGTTCAAACGCGAAGGACTGGTTTGACAGCATCCTTGGTCAGCGCGTGTCAAACTTGGCGCTGCGCTGACCGAAACGGATGTCAGCTTTTCTTGATCCGGTTCACATGACCCATTTTGCGTCCTGCTTTGGCTTCGGCCTTGCCATAAAGGTGCAGGGCGCAATCGCCTGACGACGCCAGTTCCGAAACGCGCTCCAGATCGTTCCCGATCAGATTTTCCATGACCACATCCGCATGACGCGCGCCATCGCCAAGCGGCCAGCCGACCACGGCGCGGATGTGCTGTTCGAATTGATCCACAACACAGCCGTTCTGGGTCCAATGACCCGAGTTGTGAACGCGCGGCGCGATTTCGTTTACGACCAGACCTTGGGCTGTCACGAACAGTTCGACGCCCATGACGCCGACATAATCCAGTGCATTCAGAATTTTGGCCGCGATCAACACTGCATCGCTGCGAAGGCGCGCGGGTACGTTGGCCGGGACTGTCGTTGTTCTGAGGATTCCGCCTTCGTGGACGTTTTCACCTGGGTCGAATGCAGAGACCTGACCATCCTGCGACCGGGCGGCAATAACGGAAATTTCGGCACTGAAGTTCACGAAGCCTTCGAGGATCGCGGGCGCCCCTTGCATGTCGGCCAGCGCGGTTTCGGCATCAGGGGCTTGCATGATCCGGGCCTGACCTTTGCCGTCATAGCCAAAACGCCGGGTTTTCAGAATGCCGGGTACACCGATCTGGTCGATCGCTTTGCTAAGCTCATCAGCAGTTTCGACCGCTGCAAAGGGCGCAACCTGAAGGCCCAGCTCGGACAGATAGGTTTTTTCGATCATTCGGTCCTGAGACACGCGCAGCGCTTCCCGCCCAGGATAGATGGGCCGCATGGATTCGAGCAGGTCCAGGGCCGAGGTCGGTATGTTCTCGAACTCATACGTGATGACATCCACGGCGTCGGCAAAGGCCCTGAGCGCTGTTTCGTCGTCATAGGACGCTGTCGTGACGGCATCCGCGACATGGCCCGCAGGTGGATTGGCGCCTGGTTCAAAGATGTGGCTGCGATAGCCAAGACGCGCAGCGGCAACCGAAAGCATACGGCCAAGCTGACCGCCGCCAAGAATACCAATCACGGCACCAGAGGGGAGAGGATTTGTCATCACAGGGTTCCTTCGCTCAGTGGCGCCTGTTTGCGGTCTGGGGCGTCGCGGATCAAGATCAAAAGCGATGCATCAGGGCCGCGCCGGCTCAGCGGGCCAGTACAGCTGCCGTCCCTATGGTTTCGTCATCGCGCAGGGCCTTGAGCACATAGTCCGCAACATCCGCGCGGCTGATCATGCCCATACGCCAGTCTTTGGGATCGGTCAGCACGCGGTATTTTCCGGATGCTTTGTTGTTCGTCAGAACTGTTGGCCGAACGAGTGTCCAGCGCAGAGCAGATTCCTTGATGATCTGCTCTTGCTTGGTTTTGTCGCGATAAGGCTGCGAAAAGACGATCTTGTGTCCGACCCTTTCAACGCTCGACAGGGCTTGGGCGCTATCGCCCGCACCAATTCCGGTGATGCAGATCAGGCGTGACGGTCCATCGCGTTCCATCAAGGGCACCAATGCAGCGGTCGCATCCGAAAAGAGCGTCACCTTTTTCCAGAGCATTGCGACGGTTTCCCGAATGCCAAGAGCCATGACAACCGCGTCGACGCCTTGCAAAGCGTTCTCCAGATCGGCTGCGCGGGTCGCATCACCCGCGAAGGGCTCAAGCCCTTGGGCCGGGTCCATCGTGTCGGCAGTCCGCGACATCGCGCGAACGCTATGGCCCGCCTCCAGAGCGGCCAGTGTGACGGCCTTACCGATCCCGCGGCTGGCACCAATAACCAGAATATGCATCCCAAACTCCTACTTTCGCGCTGAAAACCGCCTTTGGTTCAACCATAACTTGACCCGCGCTGGGCAAAAGGCCAGTTATCGCCATGAGCAGATCCCGTGGATGATCCAAGAGGCCAATGATGCCCAAAGCCACCTCTCCCGCGCCTTTCGCGCCTTACGAATGGATGATCGCCTGGCGATATCTTGGCGCCCGTCGTTCCGAGGGCGGCGTGTCCGTGATGACGTGGATCAGTTTGATCGGGATTGCGCTTGCCGTGTTCGCACTGATCGCCACCTTGTCTGTCCGCGCCGGTTTCAGGGCTGAATTCGTCGATACGATCCTCGGCGCAAACGCGCATGTGACCGTTTATCATATGCAGCGCACCGACGAAGCGGGCCGCCAGACGAGGACACTGCCGGATTATACGGCAATGGCGGATCGTGTACGCACAGTCGAAGGCGTCGAGCGCGTTGCGCCATTGGTCAAGGGTCAGGTCATGGCCAATGCCAATGAACGCAATGCCGGCGTCGAGGTCTTTGGCATCGCGAAAGATGATCTCGCGGGTATCCGCCGCGTGGCCGATCCTGATACCGCGCGCGGCAGTCTGGAGATGTTCGAACAAGGCATCGCATTGGGCTCGGGTGTTGCGCAACTGCTGGGGGTAGGCTTGGGCGACAGCGTCAAGCTAATCTCGCCGAACGGGGTGAAAACGGCCTTTGGGGTCAGTCCGAGGGTCAAAGCCTATGAAGTGACCTACATCTTTACGGCGGGCCGATACGATATCGACAGAACACGGATCTATATGCCGTTCGAAGAAGCCCAGCTTTATTTCAATCGAGAAGGTGTCGCTGACGAACTCGAAGTCATCATCACAGAACCTGAAGCGGTTCAGAAGTTTGAGACTGCGATCGCGCAGGCGGCGGGGGCTGGCGCATTGATCTGGACATGGCGCGATGCGTCTGGCGGGTTTCTGCGTGCGCTGGATATCGAAGACAACGTCATGTTCGTGATCTTGTCAGTGCTGGTATTGATCGCTGCGATGAACATCGTGTCGGGCTTGATCATGCTGGTCAAAAACAAGGGGCGCGATATCGGGATATTGAGAACCATGGGATTGACCGAAGGCGCCGTCTTGCGGGTCTTCTTCATATGCGGCGCGTTCACCGGCATTATTGGTACGGCGGCTGGCGTGATCCTGGGCTGTCTGTTCGCAGTCTATATCGACCCGATTTTTGCGATGGTGAACTACTTCTCGGGGGGTGGTGTCTGGGATCCATCGATACGCGGGATCTATGCGCTGCCTGCCAAATTGCAGCTGGCCGACGTCATCTCGGCTGTTGCGCTGTCGTTGGGTCTTTCGTTTGTCGTAACGATCTTTCCCGCGCGACGTGCGGCACGCATGAACCCGGTGGAGGCGCTTCGCTATGAGTGATCCAGTGCTGCGTCTGGCAGGAATCGAAAAAGCCTACAATCCCGGCAAACCGAACGAAGTGCATGTGCTGCGCGGCGTGGATCTGACGGTTGCCCGTGGCGAAGTCGTGGCTCTGGTTGCGCCGTCCGGCGCGGGCAAGTCGACACTTTTGCACATTGCCGGGCTGCTTGATGCACCCGACAAAGGAAGCGTCGAAATCGGTGGTGAAGCAATGCAGGGGCGATCAGATCGTCGCCGTACAGCAACGCGGCGGTCTCAGGTCGGCTTTGTCTATCAGTTCCATCATTTGCTGCCAGAATTTTCGGCGCTTGAGAACGTGATGCTGCCGCAACTGGCCAACGGCATTTCCAGGCGCGCTGCCAAAACACGCGCGCAAGAGCTTTTGACCAGCGTTGGCATCGCGGAGCGTGCAGACCATCGCCCGGCAGCCTTGTCCGGAGGCGAACAGCAGCGTGTCGCGTTTTGTCGGGCCATGGCCAATGCGCCCCGCCTTCTGCTCGCGGATGAACCAACAGGAAATCTTGATCCCAAAACATCGGATCGTGTCTTTGACGCGCTGATGGCCTTGGTTCGGGAAACCGGACTATCGGCTCTGATCGCGACCCATAACCTTGAGCTTGCAGCCCGAATGGACCGCCAATTGAAAATGGATCAGGGTCAATTGTTCGAGCTTTAGGCGATTGGTTTTGTCGACTGACACCATTTCCTCGATTTTGCCTCAAATTCTCCTCGATTGATGAATAGCCGTTGCCCAAAGTTTAATGAGGTGACCTATGGGTATGGAACTGATCATTCTGTTGATTGGCGCAATGCCATTTCTGGCAATTGCTGCGGCTCCGTCCGAAACAGATGAAGGTTTGGATGAACTTCGGAATAACGCAGAAGATGCGTTGGAAGATGTCCTTGGCCCCGTCGATGGTGAAAGCGGAGAGGCTGTTGGCGCAAGTATTCTAGATGCAGTCTTTGGTCCTGCGTCTTTGGATGATGAAGGCGATGATACGTCAGGCACCGGTGATGACACGACCGGCACGGGCGATGACACCACAGGCACAGGTGACGACACGACTGGCACGGGCGACGACACGACTGGCACGGGCGACGACACCGCCGGTACAGGCGACGACACAACCGGCACAGGCGATGATACCACTGGCACCGGCGACGATACCACGGGTGGCGATTCCGACACCATCTCAGGGTCGGTGGATGCCGATACGCTGACCGGAACTGATGGCAACGAAACCATCGACGGGTTCGCTGGTGCGGATGCGATTTCGGGCGGCGCGGGTGATGATCAGTTGTTCGGCGGTCTGGATAACGACACACTTAGCGGTGATCTGGGTATGGACACTCTCGAAGGCGGCGCAGGCGTTGACAGCTTGAACGGCGGTGAGGGGGATGATGTCTTGGTTGGTGGTACTGAAGGCGATGCGCTTCAGGGTGCCTTTGGCGATGACACTCTGGAAGGCGGCGCAGGCGCGGACCTTTTGCAGGGCAGCGCAGGCAATGACGTTTTGTTTGGTGGAACAAACACACCAGGCGATACGGATTCTGATACGCTGGATGGCGGTACAGGAGAAGACACCCTCTACCTTGATGCCGGGGACGTCGGCACTGGCGGTATGGATGCGGACAGCTTCTTTGTTGATGGCAACGCCACGATCACGGATTTCAACGCAGCAGAAGACATGCTGATGGTTCGTTATCCGGGCGCCGATGCGCCGACAGTCACCTCGCAAGTCGTGGGTGCCAACGGTGTCGAACTGACACTGTCAGAAGGTACAGTCGTGACCTTGACCGGATTGACGGCTGAAGTCCCTGCCGAGCGCATTGTCTTTATAGATACGACAGCAACCTGACGCTTTCAGACTTGAGACTACAGGGCCCGGGCAATACGCTCGGGCCTTGCGCGTTTCAGCGTCCCAATCACAATGCCTCGATCAGGAGCGTCCATGCC
This sequence comes from Paracoccaceae bacterium, assembly GCA_020630695.1. GTDB lineage: Bacteria > Pseudomonadota > Alphaproteobacteria > Rhodobacterales > Rhodobacteraceae > Thalassococcus_A > Thalassococcus_A lentus. The sequence goes on from JAHDIS010000053.1 coordinate 22,442, forward strand.
AATCCTTTCCGTATCCGAAATTGAACGCTTGTCCGTCGCTGCGTTGGAGCGCCATGGCGCCGAGCCCTCGATCGCAGCCGAGATGGCGCGCGCCGTCGCTTGGGCCGAGGCGCGAGGCAACAGGATTTGCGGGCTCTACTACCTCGAGAGTTACTGCCTTCAGTTGGAGTCCGGTCGGGTTAACGGAAAAGCCCGCCCCGTCGTTAACCGAGCGCGGGCGTCTGAAATCCGTGTGGATGCAGATGCAGGTTTTGCGCAAACCGCCTTTGCGCAGGCCCTTCCTGCGGGCTTGGAAGCGGCGCGTGAAACCGGGATGGCAAGCGTGGCACTGTATAATGCCCACACATGTACAGCACTGGGTTATTTCACTGAAGCCGCAGCCAAAGCTGGAATGCTGGCTTTTGGCCTGACCAATGCGTCCCCCATTGTAGCCCCGCCCGGCGGCAAAACCCGTGTCATCGGAACCAACCCGATTTCTTTTGCAGTGCCTGACGGACAGGGCGGCGTGGCAATGCTGTTCGATCAATCCACGACAACCGTTGCACTGGGCAAGATAACCATGGCCAAGGCGGCAGGCGAAACCATTCCGGAGGGATGGGCAATCGATGCTGATGGCAACGCCACCACCGACCCCGAAGCGGCGCTGGGCGGGTCGCTGACCTCGTCCGGTGGCTACAAGGGCTGGGGTCTTGGTCTCATGGCTGAGATCCTTGCATCCTGCTTGGGCGGTGGTCGTCTGAGCCGCGATATCAAGCCGCTCAAAGCACCGGAAGGAGAGCCGCATCAGATCGGGCAGTATTTCATCCTGATCGATCCCAGCGAAAGCAGCGGCTTTCATGAACGGTTGTCTCAACTCGCGGCTTTTGTGGGTGAGGACGAAGGGTGCCGCATGCCCGGTCGCGGTCGTCAACCAGAAGACAGTGTTGAGGTGCCACAGGCCGTACAGGATCAACTGCTGGCGCTGGCCGGGCAGTAACGGCCGTTCACGCAAACGTTTGTGCCGAGGAAAAACAGACAGGCTACTTCTTTGTTAGGATTCAAAGGAGTGCCTGTAATGTCTTTTCGTTTGTCCACGGCTGTTGCCCTATGCTTCTCTCTTGCCGCCACTGCCGTTTCTGCAGGATCGGTCGCGTTTGACAAGAATTGGAAAAAGCAGGGGTTCTCGCTGTTTTCCGGGAACAGCTATGGCTATGGCGGCAATACACTTAGCGTGGACTCGGATGGCGCTGTGTCTCTGACGTACCGCGCATTGCCACAAAGCTTTTGGCCCAAGCACAAAGCGCAGTGGTCGTGGTCCGTGTCAGAAGGTGTGCCGGCCACCGACCTGACCCGCAAGGGTGGCGACGACCGCAATCTTGCGATGTATTTCGTGTTCTTGCCCGAGGCCGAGGCACAGCGCGTTCAGGGCGGCAATATCCGGCAGCTGTTGCGCAGTGATAATGCACGGGTTCTGGTCTACGTCTGGGGCGGCGCCCACAAACGAGGGGCGGTCTTGCCCAGCCCTTATCTGGGCGCGCGGGGCAAGACGGTTGTCTTACGGCCTTCAGGGAACGGCAATGCAAACGAAAACGTCGATCTTGCCAAGGATTTCAAACGCGCCTTTGGTGGTCAGGCCCCGGCATTGGTTGGTTTGGCTGTTTCGGGTGATAGCGATGACACCAATAGCAGGATTATGGCCTCAATCAGTGGTCTTCGACTGAACTAGACGTGTCAGCCTGACGGATCACGCGCGCTGCGTGATCCAGACACCAACTGCCATGACTGCAATGCCCGTTGCCCGGGTCAGGCTGAGTGGACTGATGCGCGCCCCGAACAGGCCGAAATGATCGATGGCAGCGGCGCTGATCAATTGGCCAAGAAGGACGAAGAAAACGGCATTTCCCACTCCGAACCGTGGGGCAATGATCGTGACCGAGAGCACATAAAACGCAACCAGCAGTCCGCCCAGATACAGATGTTTGGGTGCTGTCCCCAACTTGGTCATGCCCTGCGCCCCTGTGCCGACCCAGACCAGTGCGCTGGCTGTCAATGCGACACAAAACAAGATCATGGCCGCTGCCATGGGCGATCCAAGCTTGATCCCAAGGGCAGCATTGAGCGCGGCCAGCAGGGGAATCCCGATGCCGGCCAGCAACATGATGACAGCGTAATGAGCCATGAGTCTTCCCGATCAGTTGCTTGAGGGAGGCACGAAGAAGGTAGCGCTGGCGGCAGCCACTTCTTTGCCCGAAGGGTCGCTGAATAGTCTTGCCTCAGCAAACATGAGAGCGCGGCCGGCGCGGATCACACGCGCTTCGCAGCGAACCAGATCACCTCGCGCGGCGGTCAGGAAGCGGGTTTCCAGATTGGTTGTGGCAACGGGCTGGAATGCATCGAGATGCCCAATACAAGCAAAGACCATCGAGGTGTCGGCCAACGTGGCGAGCGCTTGGCCACAGACGATGTTGCCAACACGCGCGATGTCTGGGGTGATCGGAATTTCCAAAGTGGCGCCAGATTGATCCAGCGCAGAAATGCGTGGTTTGAGTGCCAGCACCCAAGGTGCGAAATTGTCGTGCAGCAGAGTTTGTGCGTCTTCGACCCGCATCCTGTTCCCTCAGATCCATTGCAGTGTGCCTAGCATGACGCGCGTGGCCTTGGCTGTCACCTGCATATGATACAAATCAAGGCGTGCATCGCTTTGCGCGTCACACTGGTCCTGCGAAATACGAACAGGAGCAGAAATGAAGTACATGGTGATCGGGTATCTCGTGCTAGCATCCGGCTGTGCAGAACAGAGTTTGCAGGACAGCCAAACCGACAACGGAAGAGCTTTGTTCGCGCAACATTGCGCCGCTTGCCATGGAACGGGTGGGCGCGGAGACGGCGCGTTGGCGCCGCAATTGCCAGTCGCTCCGGCTGATCTGACCCTTTTGTCGCGCTCCGCGGGCGGTCAATTTCCGCGCGACAGTGTCATGACGCAGATTTATGGCTACCCCGGCCGCTTTCACCGTGGTTTGATGCCAGAGTTCGGCCCGGTTTTGGAAGGCCCCATGGTCGACTACGAAAGGGCTGATGGCACAACCGTGCAAACACCAAAGGCGCTGGTTGCGATCGCGCGGCACCTTGAGAACATCCAGCGCTAGTGAATAGGGCTTGCGCGTCAGCGCAGCGCTTGTCACCAAGATGCTAAGCAGAAGGAGCAGACCAATGCACGGATATATCGTTGCGGCCGCTGGCGCCGCAGGAATGCTGGCCTTGGCCGGATGCATGGAAGCAGAGATGCCTGTTGCACAGGATGGTCAGGGCTTATTCATGGAGAATTGCGCTGTCTGTCATGGTGCAAATGGAAAAGGGGATGGGGAATTGGCGCGCGGTATGGCCAAAGCCCCAGCCGATCTGACACTGATCGCCTTGCGGAACGGCGACAGCTTTCCAAGAGCGAAGGTGATGTCGACCATCGACGGCTATGCAAAATCAGATATGTCCGGCCCCGGCATGCCTGAGTTCGGTGATTTGCTCAGCGGCGATCTCGTTCCATTCGACTCCGGTGATGGTTTGCAAACGCCGACGCCGCGCAAACTGGTGGCGTTGCTCGAATACATCGAGAGCATTCAACAAGAACGATAATAGCGGCTGTTGATCAGCCTCGATCGGGTTCTTCAGCGATAGAGGCTGACAAGGCCGTGCGCCAAGCGTCCAGACGGGCCGCGAGTTCTGCATCCTGAAGGGCCAGAATGCCCGCTGCCATCAAGCCGGCATTCTTGGCGCCGGCCGCACCGATCGCCATCGTTGCAACAGGAAAACCGCGCGGCATTTGCAATATGGAATAGAGGCTGTCGACGCCGGACAGTGCTTTGGTTTGAACGGGAACACCGATTACAGGAACGCGGGTCTTTGAGGCCATCATACCCGGCAGATGGGCCGCGCCCCCTGCGCCTGCGATGATCACCTGCAATCCCCGATCAACAGCAGTTTTTCCGTATTCCCAAAGCCGGTCCGGGGTCCGATGGGCCGATACGATCTTTGCTTCGTACGGAACGCCCAATTCATCAAGCACATCGGCGGCCTCTTGCATTGTCGGCCAATCCGACTGGCTACCCATGATGATGCCTACTGAAACCTGCTGCATGTCGCGCTCCTGCCAAAACGAGCGGCTACATAACCCTATCTTACCGGGTGGAGCAATCTTGCCCGGCAGTTATTTTGAGCGAGCCGACGTGATTGTATCGCCCCGGCCACCTTTTCAGCCTTTTGCTTGCAAGATGTCCGAGTTGATCGGTTGGCCGCCAGTCATTTGAAGAAAACTTTGCGAAAGGCGTCCGGTGGCCGCTCAGGCACGGCTAGGTCTATTTTGCCGCCTCTGCATGATCATCCGGGCTGAGTACAATGAATCAGCACCAACCACAGAACTTGAAGCGGCTTTCAGGCGATGATGTCTGGCGTCAGGCGGTCTTCGATCACGGCGATGATGTCTTTCAGGCGCAACTTTTTCTTTTTCAGGCGCTGCAACGTGATCTGATCGGCCCGTCCGGTTTCCTGCAGGGCCCGAATTGCATCGTCCAGATCACGATGCTCGCTGCGGAACACCTCGAGCTCCACGCGCAAAACCTCTTCCGTCTTCATTGAGATATCGGTTGGCGCGTTCATCCGGAGCCCTTTGTCGTTGAGTGGCGGACTCTCAACATACAGATTCTTTTGCTTTTTCGCAAAGCTCTTGCACGCATCGCAGAGAATTCCCATATTTTAGCTATCCGGGTCGCCTTTTCGGGGCCGCGGATGTGACGGTCGCTTAGATTAGGACGTGTCGATGACAAAAATGACCTTGGGGTCTTACCCACATATGCTTGGGTTTGAACAGTTGGAACGCCTGCTGGAACGCACGGCGAAATCCTCGGAAGGCTACCCTCCTTTCAATATCGAACAAACTTCGGATCATTCCTATCGCATCACCTTGGCTGTCGCCGGTTTTGCTGAGAGCGATCTGTCGATCACTGTCGAAGACAGGCAGTTGGTAATTCGTGGACGTCAGCGTGATGACGGTGGGGACCGGGTGTTCCTGCATCGCGGTATCGCGTCTCGGCAGTTCCAGCGCAGCTTTGTTCTGGCGGATGGTGTCGAAGTTGGAGATGCACTGATCGAGAACGGTTTGCTGCACGTTGATCTAACAATCAGCAGACCGGAAACCGTCGTTCAAACCATTCGGATCAAGAAAGGGTAATGCCATGAATACTGAATATGACATGCACGCCACCGAAGAGGCGCGGATCGTATATGTCCGCCCCGTGGATGCCGGCGATCTACCCGAAGACGTCCGCGCCCAGATTGGCGGGCTGAAAACGCTCTATGCTGTTCACGATGCGGACGGCCAGCGGTTGGCCCTCGTAAAGGATCGTGCCATGGCCTTTTCGCTAGCGCGGCAGAATGATTTTGCGCCGGTGACCGTGCACTGATTTCAAGACTGGTCCTTGGTTGGCCAGATCCCGTATCGGGCCTGAACAAAGCTTGCGCAGGCTTCATTCAGGCTTGCGCGGCTGTGCCCGCCAAAACGTTCGTCTTGCAACCCTTTGGGCGCGTCCAGCGTTGTCACGCATTGGCGTGCCGCAGGGCAGGGAAGCAGCGAAATACCGCGTCGAGCGAGCTGTGCAGAAATCCAGATGTCATCCACGGGCCACGCCGGTTCGGGAATGTGAAAGATGTCTTCGTCGAAATAGTCAGCACAGGTCAGAATGCCGGAAAAGCCCTGCGCCACATCGGTGTTCGGGGGCAGCGCGCCGCGCCTTTTTAGCCGGGTAACCGACCAGCCTTGACCCGTCACAGCGTTGCCGTGTTGGCTGGACCCAAGCAATGCGTCAAGCCAGCCCGCGCCGTAGATGCAATCATCATCGCAAACAGCGATCTGCGCCTTTGGAAAGGCCCGCAGCGCAGGCAGCAGTTTGGTGGCTGGTCCGTGATCAATGTCGCTGTGCAGTACTGTTATGCCGCTGGGTAAATCCGGCAGCTCAAAGCTGCCGGCAAATCGGTCGTACCGGTGTGGCACGGTAAGGCAGACAATATCTGCACCCTGAGACAGTAGGCTGAGCAAAACCGGCTTCAATCCGCCAAATCGCGGTGGAATTGAGGTCAGGGAAATGACTGTTTGCATAGGGTGAACCGTGGGCCGTCTGCGTATGGATTGGTTGTCGCATTGGGCCGAAACGCGACCACATTCGCAACCGTTTCCAAACGTATGGCCGCATGAAAAAAGGCCGGGGAAACCCCGGCCTTTCCGATTCAGTGCAAGTGCGCGGGATTACTCCGCTGCAATCAGGCCCATGCTTTCGAGCTTGAGGATCACCTGATGGGCGCAGTTGTCCACGTCCACGTTCTCGGTTTCCACGCTCAGCTCAGGGTTCTGTGGCACATCGTATGGATCGGAGATGCCGGTGAACTCCTTGATCTTGCCTTCGCGCGCCAGCTTGTAGAGACCCTTGCGGTCCCGGCGTTCGCATTCCTCGATCGAGGTCGCGACGTGCACTTCGACGAAAGCACCGTACTGTTCGATGTCTTCGCGCACCGCACGGCGTGTGGTTGCATAAGGTGCAATCGGGGCACAGATCGCGATACCACCATTTTTGGTGATCTCGGATGCAACATAGCCGATACGGCGAATGTTCAGATCGCGGTGCTCTTTGCTAAAGCCCAGCTCCGAGCTGAGGTTCTTTCGCACGATGTCGCCATCCAGAAGCGTAACAGGACGCCCACCCATTTCCATCAGCTTGACCATCAGCGCGTTTGCGATGGTGGACTTGCCGGAACCCGAGAAGCCAGTGAAGAACACGGTGAAGCCTTGCTGGCTGCGTGGCGGCTTGGTGCGGCGCAGTTCCTTGACGACTTCAGGGAACGAGAACCACTCAGGGATTTCGAGGCCTTCGGCCAGACGGCGACGCAGCTCGGTGCCCGAGATGTTCAGGATCGTGACATTGTCCTTGTCCTTGATCTCGTCTGCCGGTTCGTATTGGGCGCGTTCCTGCACATAGACCATGTGCTTGAAGTCAACCATTTCACAGCCGATTTCGGACTGATGGGCGCGGTACAGATCCTGCGCGTCATAAGGACCGTAGAAATCCTCACCGGCCGAGTTCTTACCGGGACCGGCGTGGTCGCGGCCAACGATAAAGTGGGTGCAGCCGTGGTTGGCGCGGATCAACCCGTGCCAGACGGCCTCACGTGGACCGGCCATACGCATAGCGAGGTTCAGCAGAGACATTGTTGTGGTCGAGGCCGGGTACTTGTCCAGAACGGCTTCGTAGCAACGAACGCGGGTGAAGTGATCGACGTCGCCCGGCTTGGTCATGCCAACGATCGGGTGAATCAGCAGGTTTGCCTGTGCTTCCTTTGCGGCGCGGAAGGTCAGTTCCTGGTGCGCGCGGTGCAATGGGTTGCGTGTCTGGAAGGCAACCACTTTGCGCCAGCCCAGTTTACGGAAATAGGAACGCAGTTCGTTCGGTGTGTCCCGACGGGCGCGGAAATCATAGTGAACTGGCTGCTGGATGCCTGTGACCGGTCCGCCCAGATAGACGCTTCCGGCGTGGTTGTGCAGGTAGTTTACCGCTGGGTGCGCATCGTCGTCTGCGCCAAAGACTTTCTCGGCCTCGCGCGCTTTGTTTGGTACCCATTTGTCGGTGACAGTCATGGTCGCCAGAATGACGCCTTCCTGATCGCGCAGGGCAATATCCTGACCCAGCTCAACAGAGTCAGCAAATTTGTCGTTCACGTCCAATGTGATTGGCATCGGCCAGAGTGTGCCATCGGCCAGACGCATGTCTTCGACAACGCCGTTGTAGTCTTCTTCGGACAGGAAGCCCTTCAGCGGGTTGAAGCCGCCGTTCATCAGCAGTTCCAGATCACAAATCTGACGGGGTGTCAGGTCATGCGATGTCAGGTCAGCTGCCTCGACCTTGAGTTTTTGGGCGCTCTCATAAGAGACGTAGAGCTCTGGGATGGGGGCAAGATTGTTTTGCACGAGTTCAGTCCTATGCTTGATGGGGACAAATTTGCTGGATGTTCCGGTGAGTTCAGCGTGAAGCGCGTCGTACTCGGCAAATTTCCGAGCCAGAAACGCGTCCACGAGTTTGGCTTTTTCACGTGCCCCAGCCAGTGTCAGCGCATAGGCAAAGCGCTGTCTTTTGTCTGGTCCGGCACGTTGTGTTTTGCTGACGAGGCCTGCCTCTGTTGCTGCGCGCAGGTAAGCATTCAACCGGCCAAGAGATATTCCCAAGGCTTCGGCTGTCGCACGCTGCGATGCTTCCGGCGCAACGTCCAGTTGGCGCAGAAGCAAGAAGAGGTCATCCTCTTCCGGCAGATTGGCGATTGCATGTTGCGCGTTCATCAGGCGACTCAAAGTGTGTTCAGCG
>JAHDIS010000103.1 GCA_020630695.1 Paracoccaceae bacterium
CGCGGTGCAGCAGCTCGCCCTTGACGCCATCGATAAAGGTGATGGTGCTGTCGCATGCCGCCGTCGACGTAAAGCCCGGATCATAGGTGAAAACACCGGCCTGCCCATAAAGCTTGCGGATATCGATCACATCGGGACCGGCCGTTGGCGAATAGATCGGCAATTCAAAAGATTGCCCATCGATCGTCAGTGTCGCGGATTTATTGCTGTCAGCCATGTTGGATCATCCCTTCGTCTCATCGTGGGGCGCGGCCAGATCGTCAGGCCGTGCCAAATTGTATTCACGTGGCCAGAAGGTGCGAACGCGCGGCGTTCAGCTGTCTTCGGTGGCCGCAGCCTGGGTCAGACGCGCAAGTGTTTCCTCGCGCCCCAGAACGAGCATCATGTCAAAGACCGAAGGCGTTGCTGCCCGGCCTGCGAGAGCGGCCCGCATAGGGGCTGCCAACTTGCCGAATTTGGTGCCTTGGTCCTCTGCGAAACGGTTCAAAACCGCCTCCAGATCGTCTCGCGTCCAGCTAGCATTTTGCAGGTGCGGCGTCAATGATCCCAGTATACCACGGGATACCGTATCCAGCGACTTGGCAGCCTTCTCGTCGGGTTCCACCGGAGTGGATGTCAGAATAAAATGAGCCTTTTCAAGAAGATCAGGGAAGGTCCGTGCGCGCTCCTTGAGGCAATAGAGCGCACTCAAAAGACCGTGTTCCTGCGCGTCTGACAATGCATCCTTTCCGGCAGCAGCCAAATAGCCTTTAATTTCTTGCAGCAGCGCAGCATCTTCTGAAACCGCGATGTGTTGACCGCAGATATTTTCGAGCTTTTTGAAGTCCAGACGCGCGGGGCTTTTGCCGATTCCATTCAGGTCGAACCACTCTTTTGCCTGAGCATCAGTAAAGAATTCGTCATCACCATGGCTCCAACCCAGCCGGGCCAGATAGTTGCGCATACCGGCGGCCGGATAACCCATGGCCTGATATTCCTCAACGCCAAGCGCGCCGTGGCGTTTGGACAGTTTCTTGCCATCAGGGCCATGAATCAGCGGAATGTGGGCATAGGTGGGCGTCGGCCAGTCCATTGCCGTATATATCCCCATCTGACGTGCGGCATTGTTCAGATGATCGTCACCGCGGATGACGTGGGTCACACCCATATCGTGGTCGTCAACGACAACGGCCAGCATATAGACCGGTGTGCCGTCCGAGCGCAGCAGGATCATGTCATCCAGTTGATCGTTTCGGATGCGCACATCGCCTTGCACCTGATCCTGTATGACGGTTTCGCCATCGCGCGGCGTTTTCAGACGCACCACATAAGGCGCATCTGGGTGGCTGGCCGGATCGGCATCGCGCCACGGGCTTTGGAACAGCGTCGAGCGTCCTTCGGCACGGGCGGCTTCGCGGAATGCTTCGATTTCGTCCTGTGTCGAAAAACACTTGTAGGCCGCACCCTTGGCGAGCAGCTCATGCGCCACTTCGGCATGGCGCTCGGCACCGGCGGCCTGACTGACGGCTTCGCCGTCATGATCCAGACCGAGCCATTCCATGCCCTTGAGGATTGCGGCCGTGGCCTCTGGTGTTGATCGGGCACGGTCGGTGTCTTCGATCCGAAGCAAAAATTTGCCGCCGCGTCCGCGGGCATACAACCAGTTGAACAGCGCAGTTCTTGCGCCGCCGATATGCAGGTAACCGGTAGGCGAGGGGGCAAAGCGTGTGACGACCTGATCGGACATGGTTAACCTTTTGCTAAGGGGTGGTGTGGCACAAGTTGAGCGTTCCTTAACCATCCCCCCGCCCATGAGCAAGACTGGGGCAAGCCGAGGCCTGCATGCTGGGACCACTGCAAAGCGCTGTGCTGGGTCAGCGCGGATTTCTGTTTCCGTGGTCCCCGGTCTTTCTGGCAATCGGAATAGGCGGCTATTTCACGCTCAAACAGGAACCTGCGATCACCCTGCTTTGGCTGGCCGGGCTATTCGGAGTGGGCTGCATCCTTTGGCAAAGACGGCTCGGGGCCACTTGGGGGCCGATGCTGTTGGCTTTGGGTCTGACGGCGTTGGGGTTTTCGCTGGCAGGGAACCGGGCACATCAGGTTGCAGGTCCCGTGCTCGACTTCCGATACTATGGCGCGATCGAGGGCCGGATTGTTGGAATCGACCGCAGCGCATCGGACGCGGTACGCCTGACGCTGGACGAGGTGGTTCTGGAACGGATGTCACCCGCCAAAACACCCCACAGGGTCAGAATATCATTGCACGGAGAGCAGGGGTTCATCGATCCGAAGCCGGGCGCCCGTATCATTCTCACGGGCCATCTGTCTGCGCCTAATGGTGCGGTTGAACCGGGCGGTTTTGATTTTCGTCGCCATGCCTGGTTTCTGAGTCTGGGCGCTGTGGGGTATACGCGGACCCCCGTTCTGCTGCTGCAAGAGGCTGGTCGCGGGCAAAGCGTGTTCAAGATACGCATGCGTTATTCAGCGCATGTGCAACGCATGATACCGGGCGAAGCCGGTGCATTTGCAGCCGCTGTCACAACTGGTGATCGGTCCGGTATGGGGCAGGGCACCTTACAGGCGCTGCGGGATACGAACCTTGCGCATTTGTTGGCGATCTCAGGTCTGCACATGGGTTTGCTGGCGGGGTTTGTCTTTGGCGCTCTGCGACTGGTGCTGCTGGCTCTGCCCTCCACACGGCATAGACGCGCCACCAAGAAAATTGCGGCGGCGGCTGCCTTGATGGCAGCCAGCGGATATCTTGCCTTGTCTGGCGGCAATGTCGCGACTGAACGGGCCTTTGTGATGGTGGCGGTGGCGCTGTGTGCGGTCATGCTGGATCGGCGGGCCTTGTCCTTGCGGGCGGTGGCCATTGCCGCGTTGATCATCCTGTGCTGGCAACCCGAAGCGTTGTTGGGCCCGGGCTTTCAGATGTCTTTTGCTGCAACGACCGCACTCGTGGCGGTCTTTGAGCAAATCAGCAAAATGCGCGGTCAACGCCGCGCGCCGCGTTGGAGCGTCCCGTTTGTGTCCTTGGTGGTCTCCTCTGCGGTGGCCGGGTTGGCGACTGCCCCGATTGGAATGGCCCACTTCAATCAGATCGCGCATTTCGGATTGATCGCCAATCTCGTTTCGGTGCCGATCATGGGGTTGGTTGTCGTGCCAATGGCGGTTCTGGCTGCTTTGTTGCTGCCGTTTGGGCTGGATTGGATACCGCTCGCGCTGATGAAACTGGGTTTGGAGTGGATCTTGTGGGTCGCTCAAACGGTTGCGCAATGGGATGGCGCGGTTGGAACGATTGTTGCGCCGGGCCCACTGGTTTTGCCATTGCTCGCACTTGGTGCACTGTTCACAGCATTATGGCAGGGCAGATTGTGTGTTGTGGGGGCGCTGCCCATTGCTCTGGCTGCGGTGCTTTGGGCGCAAACGGATCGCCCGGACATTCTGATTTCTGCAAACGGGGCGCTCGTCGGGGTGATGACCGATCAAGGGCGTGCGCTGTCCAAGGAAAAGGGCGCTGGGTTCGTTGCTCAGAATTGGCTGGAAAACGATGGATTTGGCGGCGATCAGGCTTTGGCTGCTGCACTTTGGAAGGATCGGCCTGCGCCGCGCCGCGCGCAGGTATCGCTCGGGCCGTGGTCATTGGTCCATCTGCAGGGCAAGCGTGCCGTGGCGGCCTATCAGGGCTGTGAGGGCGAACAAATCCTTGTGGCCAGTGTTGCCTTTGAACTGAAAGGGGCGTGCCGCGTCTTTGATCCGCGCCGGCTGAAACAAAGCGGCGCCGTGGCGCTTTGGCTGTCTGACGGGCAACTGAGAATAAAAACGGCGGCCTCGGTGTCGGGTCGCCGTCTTTGGAATGGTGCAGATCCGCGGCCCATTGCGTTTGCATGGGCTGTCCCCGCGGTCAGAGCAGGGACGGCACCGGATCAATAGGTGCGGATCAAGCCGACCAGTTTGCCTTGAACGCTGACCGACCCCTTGGGCAATACCCGCGACTCATAGGCTGGATTGGCCGCCTCGAGAACGACCATGTCGCCGCGATTGCGCAGACGTTTCAATGTCGCTTCATAGCCTTCGACCTGCGCGACGACGATGTCGCCTTCGTCTGCGACCGTGGTTTCGCGTATCACAACAACGTCGCCGTCGTTGATGCCCGCATCAATCATCGAGTCGCCCTTGACCTCAAGCGCATAGTGCCGACCCTGTCCGCTCAGCATCTGGCCGGGAACAGCGATTTGCGGCGGCACTTCGTTGATCGCTTCGATCGGAACACCCGCTGCGATCCGGCCCATCAGCGGCAGTTCGGACACGCCGGAGGCGGTCACACTTTGCGCGACGCTGGGTTGATGATCGGGGCGATCGCCATCAATGACCTGTGGGGTAAAGCCCGCGGGTTTGCCACCCATGCTGTCTGGCAGCTTCAGGATTTCGAGGGCGCGCGCTCTATGTGGCAGGCGACGGATAAAGCCGCGTTCTTCCAGAGCAGTGATCAAACGGTGAATACCAGATTTCGAGCGCAGATCCAGCGCGTCCTTCATTTCATCAAAACTGGGCGGCACCCCGTCGCGGGTCATCCGTTTGTTGATGAATTCCAGTAGATCCAGTTGTTTCTTGGTCAGCATGCTCGGCCACCTTTTCCCGTTTTGTTAACGTTTGTTCTATTTGTGTTCTTGTTTTGTGTCAACAATTTTGAAAAGGAGGCCGATGCTATGCTGAGATTTATCCTTTTGTTGCGCTCACTGAGTGTCGGACTATTTGGAGGCGACTTTCAGGACGCGCTGGTCCGAGTGCTTCTGGGACAGGTTTTGAAAACCCCGAAACAATTCGCTCTCGTCCTCGGGATCGACGAGGTTAAGCTCCACATGAGTGATGATCTGACGCCGTGAGAGCGGGCGTCCTGTTTTGCGGTATTCGTCGCTAAGTTCCGCCAGACTGTCCGCAAGATTTGAGACATTCGACAATCCACTGCTGCGGATGATGGATTGACCTTCTTTGCTGGCGCACCACTGCTTGATGGTCCGATGGATGTCGTGATCACTGTCTGCGGCGTCATGCAGGATGTCCCTTATGATGCTGAGAATAATCATCCGCCGCCGGTTTGCAAAAAATGGTCGGTGTGGTTTCTTTCGTTTGGGTTTTTGGTTCAAGACGTGCTCCGTTTGTACCTTTCGAATTGTTTGTAGTTGGCCCGTTAGCACGCTTAGGTTGTTTAAGGTGTTTTGTAAATATTCATTTTCCGTATAGGTTGAAAATTGCCCATATTATTGACAATACACACATTTTCCCGAAATTATTTCCGAAAACTAAGCTAAAAACAGTGATTTGAGTTT
>JAHDIS010000054.1 GCA_020630695.1 Paracoccaceae bacterium
CCGCTCCAGCGCCTCAGCGATTCGCACCAGGGCGTCGGCCTCGACGGCTTCCGTCATGAACGGTCCCCGTCTTTGGGATCTTCACCCGGATCTTCACCATCGGCGAGATCTTCGTCGAATTCATCCATCATGGGATCGTCTTCAACATCGGGTTCTTCCTCGAACCAAAGACCTTGTTCGCGCAGTTCGGCCTCGCGCTTTTTCTCGACCCGTCCCACAAGGAAGATCGACACTTCGTAGAGACCGTAGACAACGACAAACAGAATGGCCTGAGTGATGACATCCGGCGGCGTAACGAGAGCGGCCAGAACCAGAATGCCGACAACCGCGTATTTACGCACTTCGCCAAGCCCCTTGGCCGACACCAGCCCGGCCTTGCCCATCAGGGTCAAAAGTACAGGCAACTGGAAGCACATGCCAAAGGCTACGATGAACTTGATGGTCAGGTTCAGATATTCCTGCGCAGAGCCCTGAAAGACCACAGAAAGGCCCTGTTCGACCTCCTGCCCAACCACAGCTTCACCTTCGCCGCCAAATTGCTGGAACCCAAGGAAGAAGTCATAGGCCAGCGGGGTCACGACGTAGAAGGCAAACGAAGCGCCCAAGAAGAACATGAAAGGCGACGCAATCAGGAACGGCAGGAACGCGCCCTTTTCGGACTTGTACAAACCCGGGGCAATAAAACGCCACAACTGATTGGCAATAAACGGAAATGACAGGATAAACCCGCCCAGAAGCGAAACCTTGATTGCAACGAAGAAGCCTTCTTGTGGGCTGATGAAGATCAGATCACAGTCCTGCCCCCGTTCACCAAGAACCTGACACAGCGGCGCGGTCAGGAAGTTGAAAATCGGGGTGGCCACGGTGAAACAGATCACCATGCCAATCAGAAAATAGACCACGCAGCGGATAAGCCGCGTGCGCAACTCAGCGAGATGCTCGATCAGCGGCGCGGCGCTGTCTTCAATCTCCTCTTCGGCTGTGCTCATGCGTCACTGTCTTTCTTGGCGTCTGCCACGGGGGCTTTTGCAGCGGTTTCCAGCTCTTCGGCTTTGCGCATCGCTTCGTCTGCTTCGCGCTTGAGCCGTTCGGCCGCAGTGCGCGCCGCATTGGCCTCGATTTTCTTTTTGGCCTCAAGCCGCTCGGCCGACAGTTTGCCGGTCTCGCTCTTGGGGTCCAGACCAGCGGTCACGGATTTGGCGGCATCCTTGACGCCGTCCATCGCGCTGCCCACCGGATTGGTGGCAGATTTAAAGCTTTTGGCAACATCCTGCACGCCGGTCTGATCCGCAGCGTCATTCATGGCGCGCGAAAATTCGCGGGCCATGCCACGAGCTTTGCCCATGAAACGACCCACATTGCGAAACAGCATTGGCAGATCTTTGGGGCCGATGACGATCAACGCTACCACCCCGATCACCAAAAGCTCGGTCCAACCGAGATCAAACATGGCGCTTACACCTTGTCTTTTTCTTCCTCGGGCGTGACGTCCTTGGCTTCTTCGGCAGCCTGATCTTCAAGCTCTTGTTTACCCTCATCCACGCCCTTCTTGAAGGCTGTGATGCCTTTGCCAACTTCGCCCATCAGCGACGAAATTTTGCCGCGGCCGAACAGAACCAGCACCACGACGGCGATCAGCAGAAGGCCGGGAAGGCCGATATTGTTGAGCATTGCTCTCTCCTTTGTCGGCGCAGACGCGTCGCGCCCGCGATAAATCACCCACGTTGTCTACTGATTCCATTCAGAATCGAAAAGCGCAAAGCAGCCCTTGAAGCCACCATATTTGTCATGACATTGTCAGTTGACAGGTTTTTGTCAGGAGCAAGCCCGATGAAACGCAAAGATCGGCTGTATCAGCTGATGCAGCGCCTAAGAGATGGGCAATTGCATACCGCCGAAGCCATGGCCCAGGATCTGGGCGTTTCGGTGCGAACCATCTATCGCGATATGGAGGTTCTGGCAGCCTCCGGCGTTCCGGTCGAAGGCGCGCGTGGCTATGGTTACACAACACAGGCCGCTGTCACCCTGCCCCCGCTGAACCTGACAGAACCGGAACTGGAGGCGCTGCATCTTGCGCTGGCGGCGCTCTCGGCGTCCGAGCTGGAGCAATCGCAGGCCGCCCGGTCGCTCGCTGGCAAGATAGAAGCGGTTTTACCAGAAGACAGCGGATCGGCCCCTGCCCCGTTTGGATTCGCGACAGATGCCTTTGCCGAAGCCGCCCGTGGCTTTGCGCACATGCCCGCCTTCCGTGCGGCGATCCGTGCAAGGCAGAAGCTGCGGATCAAGGTCGGCGACGCGTCACATGACCTGCGCCCATTGCACATCGATTACTGGGGCCGCGTCTGGACAGGTGTCGGTTGGGATGAAACCACGGCGGGCTTTTTGTCAGTTCCGCTCGACCGGATCGATGCGCTGCAAGTGCTGCCCGGTCTCTTTGTGGACGAGCCGGGCAAGACATTGGCCGATTGGCGCGACAGCCGCTAAGGTTTTCCCTTGGGCAGCGGCACGCCGTACAGCTCCATCCGGTGACCGGTCAGCTTGTAGCCGAGTTTTCGTGCGATCTTTTCCTGAAGCGCTTCGATTTCCGGATCGACAAATTCAATCACTGCACCGCTTTTGATATCGATCAGGTGATCATGATGATCGCGTTCGGCATCTTCGTACCGCGCCCGCCCATCACCGAAATCAACCTTTTCAAGGATCCCCGTCTCCTCCAGCAGCTTTACGGTCCGATAGACGGTGGCGATGGATATACGAGGATCGCGTGCGCTGGCCCGGGCGTGCAACTCTTCCACGTCCGGATGATCATCGGCCTTTTCCAGAACGTCCGCGATGGTCCGGCGTTGACCGGTCATACGAAGGCCATGGGCAGCGCAGCGTTCTGCAATGGTGTCTGACATGGCAATTTTCCGGCGACGAGTGCGTGATATCCCTATGTGCCAAAACAACGGCCCAAGGCCAAGGCTTCAGATCGGATCGGATCGTGTCATGCGCAAAAGATACAGCGCAAGACTGCCCACAACCAACGCGCCCCCGGCGAACATCAGCGGCCCCGGCGCCTCTCCGGTGCCCAACCAGACCCAGACCGGGCCAAGCACCGTTTCAAGCAGCAAAAGCAGACTGACATTAGCCGCGCTGGTGAATCGCGACGCCTGGCTGAGTGAAAAGAAAGACACCGGCAAAATGAAACAGGCCGTCACG
Source organism: Paracoccaceae bacterium (assembly GCA_020630695.1). Taxonomy (GTDB): domain Bacteria; phylum Pseudomonadota; class Alphaproteobacteria; order Rhodobacterales; family Rhodobacteraceae; genus Thalassococcus_A; species Thalassococcus_A lentus. Next base: position 3,202 of record JAHDIS010000054.1, read on the forward strand.
AGAATGGCCCACATCGCGCCATCGGTCATGCGGTCCGGTCCCGTCACGGTCCAACCGGTTGATCCGGCCAAAAGTGCCCCGACCCCGATCGCCAGCAACAAAGGGACCCGCGGTGCATGGCGCAAAGTGGCAAAACTGAGCGCAAGGCACAGGGCAACGCCCAGACCGCACAAAGCCCCAAACGACGCAGACCCGTGCCCGCCCTCGTTGCTATCGCTCACCGCAATTGCGATGCCCAGCGTCACAAGTCCGATCGTTATCCATGTGGCGCGGCTGGTGCGTTCCCCGTGCAAGACACGCGACAAGACCGCCGCCCAGATTGGAACCGTAGCAATCCCCAACAACACCGACGCAACCGGCGCGCCGCCAATGCCGACCGGAAATAAAAGCGCATTGAAGTATTGGCATCCGATGACAATCAAACCGGCGCTGCTGCCCAGAATCGCGATGTCGGCGCGATGGTTTTTGCTGCTTGCAGCCCAAATTACCGTGAAAATCACCCCCATACATAAGCCGCGCCAGCCCAGCATCTGGAAACCGTCCATACCGGACCACCGCAAAAACATGGCGTCCGGCGTCAGCACAAGGGCCCCGAACAGCGCGAGCATAAGACCAAACCGGCTGTTCTGGGGCATGATTGACGTTCCGTTCAGAGGCAGATGCGCCCCGGTCTAGGCATAAAGCGGCTGAATGCCCATCTGCATATGAAGCGTGTTGACCATTGTCTCGTCCAGTCCCATCGCCTTGGCCAGAGCGTCCAGATACTGCGCTTCGGCCTGCGTATCGACCCGGATCGTCATGAGTGACGCGGAATAGACCTGTGCCGCCTGCGCTTCGGGAGTGTCGGCGGCGAGCGCCTCTACATCCACAGGCGCTGCCAGTTGGTCCTGCACAAAGGCAATGTCCTCGGCGTCGGCATCATCGCCCAGCGTATCGAGGATCTTCGCTTTTTCGGATTCGTCGATGCCGCCATCCGCCTTGGCTGCCTGAATCATGGCGCGCAACATCAGCGCGGCAATCGCTTCGGCATCCGGTGCCGTTTCGCGTGTGTTGAATGCGTCGAGCAAAGCACCCGCGCCCTGTCCCTGTGCCGCAGCCGCTGCGCCGCCGGCCGCGGCCAGTATTCCGGCCAAACCGGCGCCTCCGCCCATGGACGAAAGCAGACCGCCCTCCTTGTCGCCCGTATCCGCAGCTTGTCCGCCGCCCATCAACGCGCCTAGACCGCCTTCTTGCATTTTGGCCATCATGTCAGCCATCGGGTTGCCAGCACCTCCGGCGCCTCCGCCCATGGCACCCATCAACCCGCCAAGTCCGCCTTCCTGCATCTTGGCCATCATGTCGGCCATTGGATTGCCAGCGCCATCGCCGCCACCCATCATGCCGCCCAAGCCGCTTTCCTGCATCTTCGACATCATATCAGAAAGCGGGTTGCCATCCTCGGCGCCCTGCCCGGCCATCATCTGGCCAACCTGCGCCTGTGCCGCCGCATTGGGATCGGTCGCCTTGACCTGTGCGCCGCCGCCCAACAGACCACCAAGTCCCTGTCCGCCCGCCAGTTTGTCGACACCCCGCGCCGCGGCGTATCCGATTGCAACTTTGGCCAATGTACCCATGAGACCCATCTGGCGGCTCCTCTCGTTTTCAAAATATCCAAGGGGCAGAGTGACAGATTCCCGGCGCGCGTCCAGTGCCAAGCGCGGGGAAAGCTTGACGGCGACGCTCAGACAGTGTGACTGGCAGGATGACCAAAACCACCGCCCGCAAATCTTCGATGGACGCCTACGGCGCAATCGGAATGACCAGTTTCGCCACCCTGCTTGCCTTCAATCAGGTGGTGATCAAGCTGACCAACGGTGGTTTTGGCCCGGTTTGGAGCGCTGGTTTGCGCAGTTTGTTCGCCTTGGCCGTGCTTGGCCTGTGGTGTCTGGTCATGTCCCGCCGCATCACCGGACTACGCGAAACTCTCTGGCCCGGGCTGATGATGGGCGCGCTGTTCAGTGTGGAATTTCTGTTCCTGTTCATAGCGCTGGACCTGACCACGGTCTCGCGCAGCGCAATCCTGCTCTACTCGATGCCGGTCTGGCTGGCGCTGGTGGCGCATTTCACCTTGCCCGGGGAACGCCTTTCGCCGCGGCGGGCGCTTGGGCTGGTGATGGCCATGACCGGGGTGATCTGGGCTTTGGCTGATCCACAAAGCCGGGATGCAGGCAATATTACTGGCGATCTGCTCGCCCTGCTGGCCTGCTTTGCCTGGGTTGGCATCGCGCTGTCGGTCCGGCTAACCCGCGTGGCCACGCTTCCGGCAGAATCGCAATTGTTCTGGCAATTGTCGGTGTCTGCTGTGGTTTTGTGCGTCGTCGCACCGCTGTTCGGCCCGCTGATGCGCGATCCTGAACTGGTGCACTGGGCCGGGCTGGGCTTTCAGGCGGTGTTCATCGCCTCGCTCGGCTTCCTGTTCTGGCTGCATATCATGTCGATCTATCCGGCGTCCGATGTGGCCGCCTTTTCCTTCCTGTCGCCGGTTTTGTCGGTGGCAATGGGATGGGCCTTGCTGGACGAGCCTGTGGGACCGGGCTTTTTGGGCGCGCTTGCGCTGGTGGCTGTAGGTATCGTGCTGATCAACATGCGGCGGCGCACGGTATCATAGCGCGGACAATCAAAACCGCGTACGTCCTAACCGATCAGCCTTGCAACCTCGGCGCTCAAATCATCCATGTGATCAATGATGCCTTCTGGTTCCAGATCACGCACCGCTTCGCCTTCGGGGGCAAAGGTCACGAGGATCGAAGGCACACCCGCAGCCCGCGCAGTGTTGCGATCCGTATCGCTGTCCCCCACCAGCAAAGACCGGTCCCGCGTACCGCCACACCCATCGACGGCAGCCCAGTATGGCGCAACATCGGGTTTGCGTGTTGGCAAGGTATCGGCACCGATCAGCGATCCGAACATATCCCGCACGCCAAGTGACCGCATCAAGGACTCGGCCAGCCCTTCGGGTTTGTTGGTGCAGATGCCAACAGCATATCCGGCACTGCGCAACGCTTCGACGGCCTTGACCGTACCGGGATAGAGCTGCGTGTGAACGTCCAGCGCCGCGCCATAGGCGCTCAGCAATTCGGGGTACCATTGATCGACCACCTGCTCCGAATAGGCGTTTGCCCGCTCAAGCCCGACCGTCAGCATTCTGCGCCCGCCACGCAAGGCAACGCCAGCATCCGCGACCGGATCAAGCCGAACAGACTGGCCCATGGCGTCAAAACAATGATTTGCCGCAGCAATCAGATCACCACTGGTGTCAGCCAGCGTTCCGTCGAGGTCGAAAATCACGCAGCGCATTGTCTGCTCCCTTTTGTCATTGCTGTCACATCCCGCAATCAAGCGTGAGCAATGCCCGCTTGCCCCGCGCCTCCAACCGGATAAAACGGGGGCCAACAAAAGACAAACGGGATTGAGGCCATGAGCATTGCCCTGATCATACTCGCTGCCGGCAAAGGCACGCGGATGGAATCCGACCTGCCCAAGGTCCTGCACCAGATCGGCCACGCGCCGATGCTCTGGCACGCCATGCGTGCTGGCGTTGCACTAGAGCCGGAAGCCACCGTTGTGGTCGCCGGACACAAAGCTGAAATGGTCGAGGCCTCAGCCCATGACTTTGATCCGCTGGCGCAGATCGTTTTACAACAAGAGCAGCTTGGCACGGCCCATGCCGTAGCGCAGGCCCGGCCCGCGCTGGAAGGTTTTGGCGGCGATGCAATCGTACTTTACGGGGACACGCCGTTCATCCGCGAAGAAACGCTCGAAGCCATGCTGGAGGCCCGCAAGACCAATGACGTGGTGGTGCTGGGCTTTGACGCGGCAGACCCGGGCCGATATGGCCGACTGGTGGCCAAGGGCGACGCTTTGGAAAAGATCGTCGAATTCAAGGACGCCACCGAGGAAGAACGAGCCATAACGCTCTGCAATTCCGGTGTAGTCGCCGCCAATTCGGACCTGTTGTTTGATCTGATCTCCGCGGTTGGGAACGAAAACGCATCGGGCGAGTACTATTTGACCGACATCATCGAAATCGCCCGCGCACGCGGCCTGTCCGCCGGTGTGGTGCGCTGCGATGAATCCGAAACTCTGGGCGTCAATTCACGGGCAGAACTGGCCGAGGCCGAAGCCGGGTTTCAGGCACGGCGGCGTCAGGAATTGATGGCCGATGGCGTGACGTTGCATGCCCCTGAAACAGTCTACACAGCCTGGGACACGGTGATCGGCGCTGACAGCATCATCGAGCCGAATGTAATCTGTGCGCCGGGCGTAACCGTGGAAAGCGACGCGCGCATCCGTGCATTCAGCCACCTCGAAGGCTGCCATGTCAGCCGGGGCGCCGTTGTTGGCCCCTTTGCACGGCTCAGACCCGGCGCGGAACTGGCTGAGGACGTAAAGATCGGCAACTTTGTCGAGATCAAGAATGCGCAGCTGGATGAAGGCGCCAAAGTGAACCATCTGTCCTATGTCGGCGATGCTTCTGTGGGCGCAGGTGCAAATCTGGGCGCGGGCACGGTGACCTGCAATTATGATGGCGTCTTCAAGCATCGCACAACCATCGGTGCCGGGGCCTTCATCGGTTCAGACACCATGCTGGTTGCGCCGGTTTCGGTGGGTGCAGGCGCCATGACCGGATCAGGGTCGGTCATCACCGATGATGTGCCTGCCGGAGCGCTCGCCATTGGCCGGGCCAAACAATCGACCAAGCCCGGATTTGCAACAAAATTGTTCGAAATGTTAAAGGCCAGAAAGGCCAAACAGAAAAAAGAGGCCAAATAATGTGCGGTATCGTTGGTATTCTGGGCTCACACGAAGTTGCCCCCACTTTGGTCGAATCGCTGCGACGTCTGGAATATCGCGGCTATGACAGCGCCGGTATTGCGACCGTAAACAGCGGCAAACTGGAACGTCGGCGCGCGGTTGGCAAGCTGGTCAACCTTTCGGATCTGCTGGTTCACGAACCACTGCCGGGCAAGGCTGGCATCGGGCATACGCGTTGGGCCACACATGGTGCGCCCAGCACGACAAATGCCCACCCGCACCGCGCAGGTCCCGTGGCAGTCGTGCATAATGGGATCATCGAAAACTACCGTGAGCTTCGCGAAGAACTGGCAACCCATGGCATCACGCCGCAGACGGAAACAGACACCGAAACCGTGGCTTTGATGACCCAGCATCTGATGGATCAAGGGGCCTCGGCCACCGACGCCGCCATGGCCTGCATCGACAAACTCGAAGGCGCCTTTGCACTGGTTTTTCTGTTTGATGGCGAAGAAGACCTGCTGGTTGCCGCGCGCAAGGGCTCGCCTCTTGCGATCGGGCACGGTGACGGGGAAATGTTTGTTGGCTCGGATGCTATCGCGCTTGCGCCCATGACAGACCAGATCACCTATCTCGAAGAAGGCGACCGCGCTGTCATCAACCGGCAAGGCGCGACAATCACCAACGCCAAAGGCCAACGCGTGAATCGCGACCAGCAGACCATCCAGATGGATGCGGCCCGCGTGGACAAAGGCGGTTTCAAACACTTCATGGCCAAGGAAATCGCCGAACAGCCGACTGTGCTGTCCGGTGCGCTGTCGGCCTATCTGGACAAAGACGGCATCTCTTTGCCAGAGCCCGGTTTGGATTTCGACAAGGTCGAAAGACTGGTCATGGTCGCCTGTGGCACCGCCTTTTATGCCTGCCTGACGGCAAAATACTGGTTTGAGCAACTGGCCGGCATTCCTGTCGAAGTCGATATCGCCTCAGAGTTCCGCTATCGCGAACCGCCGATCACCAAAGGCACGGTGGCGCTGTTTGTCAGCCAATCCGGCGAAACCGCAGATACATTGGCGGCTTTGCGTTACTGCGCTGAAAAAGCTGACAAAATCGTGTCAGTGGTGAACGTGCCCACATCCTCTATCGCGCGTGAAAGCGATTTGGCTTTGCCTATCCACGCCGGTGTCGAGATCGGGGTCGCATCGACCAAAGCCTTTACCTGTCAGCTCAATGTCTTGCTGATTCTCGCGCTGGAGGCGGCCAAATCGCGTGGACGCATGGACTCCGCTGAACAAGCAGAGGTGCTCGAAACATTGCGGGCAATGCCGGGCATTTTCAACGTCGCCCTGCAACGAGGCGACGCGATCCGCAAGGCCGCCCGCCAGATCGCCGAAGCACGCGATGTCCTGTTCCTTGGGCGGGGGCTGATGTACCCGCTCGCACTTGAGGGTGCATTAAAACTAAAAGAAATCAGCTATATACACGCCGAAGCTTATGCATCGGGAGAGTTGAAGCACGGGCCGATTGCCCTGATCGACAAAACGGTTCCGGTGGTCGTCATGGCCCCAAGGGATTCGCTGTTCGACAAAACCGTGTCCAACATGCAGGAAGTCATGGCCCGTGGCGGCAAAGTCTGCCTGATCACGGATGCAGCCGGTGCAGACGCAGCCGGAGCGGACGTGTGGCAGACCATCATCCTTCCTGATGTTCCTGAAGTGCTGTCGCCCCTGCTTTACGCTCTGCCCGCACAGCTGCTGGCCTACCACGCTGCCGACGCCAAGGGCACCGACGTGGATCAGCCGCGCAATCTGGCCAAGTCCGTGACCGTGGAATGACGCACAACCGGATCACAGCGCTATGACACTCGACGACGCCATGGCAGCGCTTGCTGCAGCAAGCGAGCCGGACACCGCTGCTGGCAAGGCGCAGTATCACAAGACGGATCGCGTTGTTCTGGGTGTTCCAAACCCTGCGCTCAACGATCTTTCCAAACAGTGGCGCGGGTCGCTCGATCTGGACCAACGGGTCGCCCTTGCCGATCAGCTTTGGCAGACCGGGGTGTTCGAAGCGCGCATTTTGGCACCCAAACTGCTGACGCAGGCGCGTATTCGGCCAGATTATCAGGTTTGGGCGCTGATTAATTCCTGGGTTCCCGATTTTGATGGATGGGCCATCGCAGATCATGTCTGCAGCGCAGGTGGCCGCCGATTGGTCGCTGATCCATCGCGTCTGGATACCGTCGAGACATGGACAGACAGCGATCACATGTGGACCCGCCGTGCCGCACTGGTCATGACCCTGCCCTGGACCAAGCAAAACCACCCATCAGCCGAGGAATACGCGGCACGCGACCGTATTCTGGGCTGGGCCGCAAAATATGTGCCCGATCGCAACTGGTTCATTCAGAAAGCCATCGGCTGGTGGTTGCGTGACTTGTCCAAGCATGATGCGGACCGTGTGCGAGCGTTTCTGGACGCTCACGGCGCGCAAATGAAGCCCTTCGCCCGCAAGGAAGCCAGCAAATACCTGCGCTGAAACAGTTTTTTCGGCGACTGCGCGTCTCATAGTATTTCCACGCCTTTTACACAATTTGGCCTGAAACCCAGGGCATTGTTTCCGTCAGAGCTCGCACCGTTCCGGCAAGCGAGCCGTGAGAACGAGCAGGCCCATGCAGCAGAAGACACACAGTTTCCCGCCCGATCTGTCACGCCTTGCGCGTGGCGAATGGCTCGGCGCACTTCGCAAGATCGGTCAGCAAAACGGCTTCGCCGAACCGCTGGGCAAATCCCATGCCGGCATTTTCGTCGAACAGGGCGACACGCTGCTTGTGACCTTTGAATCAATGCCCGGTATCGAGGCGTTGTCGGAAACCCGCACGCCACTTGGTTTTGACATGGTTGCCGCCCATGGATGGTCTTCATTGTCCATTCTCAGCCACGGCGACACCTGGTTCCGCGATCCGCGTGTTTATGGCTTTTTCGACCAACTGTTGGACGATGGCTTTTTTGACGACTTCGAGAAGGTGATCTTTTTCGGCGCTGGCCCCTGTGGCTATGCAGCAGCGGCCTATTCCGTTGCGGCACCGGGCGCCCGTGTTCTGGTGCTACAGCCACAGGCGACCTTGGATCCACGTGTCACCGAATGGGACGACCGGTTTTACGAACAGCGCCGCCGCGATTTCACGTCCCGCTATGGGTTCGCCCCGGATATGCTGGACGCTGCGCAGCACGCCTATGTGCTCTACGATCCGCGTGAAACACTGGACGCCATGCATTCGGCGCTGTTTGAACGCCGGAACGTGACCCGGCTCAGAATGCCCTTTATGGGCGGCGCTTTGCAAAGCGATCTGTTGACATTGGATCTGATGCCATCACTGCTCAAGGCCGTCTCAGAGGACCGTCTGGGCACCTATGAATTCGCGCAAATGATGCGGGCCCGCCGCGATCATCCGCCGTACCTGCGCAAGCTTTTGGCCCGCCTGGATTCCGAAGAACGGGACGGGCTGGCACAATTGCTGTGCCAGAACGTCGTGGCCCGTATGCATGCGCCACGCTTTCGCAGGCGTCTGGCCGAACTGGAATCGCTAAACGACGGGATCTAATCGTCAGCGTTGACGGTTCAGGATCGCCTCACGAATATCATTGAAGAAATAGCCCAAGGCCGCGCCCATGCTGAAAACCAGCGCGCCGCCACGGGCATCCAGTATCCAAAGCACCAGTCCCGCGCCAATCAGGCAAACCAAAAGCGCCGCCGCGCGTCTGTCTGCCTGTGACTGCAGTCCCTGTTCGCCAACAAAGCCCGCCAAAGTTTCGGCGATCTTGGTTTCGGCCGGGCGTGCGGCCCAACCTGCCAGCCCTGCCAGCAAAATTGTCATCAGCATTGCACTCACTCTCCTGCGCTTCCCTCAACCAGAATATCGTGGAGGGGTTGTGGCGACAATGCTCTGGCGATGCCGCGCGGCACATGCTAACGCGCACCGCATGGAAAAGATCACGATCCGCCGCCCCGATGACTGGCACCTGCACCTGCGCGATGGCGCCATGCTGCAGGCCGTCGCCCCCGAGACCGCACGCCACTTTGCCCGTGCGATCATCATGCCAAATCTCATCCCGCCCGTCGTGACCGGTGCAGAGGCCATCGCCTACCGGGACCGCATTTTGGCCGCCCTGCCGGACGGATCGGACTTCAAGCCGTTGATGACGCTCTACCTGACCGAAAACACGGACGCAGCCGATCTGGTCAAGGCGCACCGGGACGGGATCATTACAGCGGTCAAACTCTATCCCGCTGGCGCGACCACCAACTCGGCCTCGGGTGTTCGCGACATGGACAAGGTCCGCCCGGTGCTCGACGCCATGGCCGAAGCGGGCGTGCCGCTTTGTGTTCACGGCGAAGTGGTGGACAACGACATTGATATTTTCGACCGAGAAGCCGTCTTTATCGACCGCATTCTTGATCCTTTGCGCCGCGCGACGCCCGGTTTGCGGGTGATCATGGAACACATCACCACTTCTCAAGGTGCGCAATATGCCCGTGAGGGCGGTGACACTCTGGGCGCCACGATCACCACGCATCACCTTGTCATCAATCGCAACGCCATTCTGGCGGGCGGGATCAAACCGCATTACTACTGTTTGCCGGTCGCCAAACGAGAGGAGCACCGTCTCGCGCTGCGCCAAGCCGCAACCTCGGGCGATCCGTCATACTTCCTCGGAACGGACTCGGCGCCGCATACGGATCCGGCCAAACTGCAGCCTTGCGGTTGTGCGGGCTGCTTTACCGCCACCAACACGCTGTCAATTCTGGCCGAAGTGTTCGAACAGGACGGCGCCCTGGACAAGCTTGAGGCCTTTGCATCGCTCAATGGTCCGGCATTCTATGGCCTGCCAGCGAATGACGCGACTGTCACCCTTACCAAAGGAACGCCTGTCCAGTATCCGGCGCATATCGAAACTGATGACGGCCCCGTGACGGTTTTCGATCCGATGATGCCGCTGCATTGGAACGTCACAACCTGAGGAACGACACAGGCGCGCCCTGCCCCAACCGCCTGCCCGAAAAGAAAAGGAAATCACCATGATCCCATCGACTTATCCGACCGCCGAAGAAATGGCGCGCCTGACCGCACGCATGTTGTGGGAAATCGAAGCGGTGAATTTCATGCAGGACGAGCCGTTCAAGCTGGCCTCCGGCCAATTGTCGCCGGTCTACATCGACTGCCGGAAATTGATTTCCTATCCACGTATTCGCAGCACTTTGATGGACTTTCTGACAGTCACGGTGATGCGCAATGCCGGATTTGAGGCCTTTGACAACATCGCGGGCGGCGAAACCGCGGGCATTCCATTTGCCGCGCTGGTGGCAGAGCGCATGGGTCTGCCCATGACCTATGTCCGCAAAAAGCCCAAAGGCTACGGCAAGAACGCCCGAATCGAAGGGGCGATGACCGAAGGCCAACGGGTTCTGCTGGTCGAAGACCTGACCACCGACGGCGGCAGCAAATTGTCCTTTGTGGATGCCATCCGCGACACCGGAGCAGACTGTGCGCATACCGCAGTTATCTTCTATTACGGCATCTTCCCCGAAACGATTAAAACTCTGGGTGATCACGGTGTTAGCCTGCATCACCTGTGCACGTGGTGGGAAGTTTTGGCCGAAGCGCCAGAGCGTCACGCAGGCGTACTGGGCGAGGTTGAAGCCTTCCTGAAAGACCCGCATGCATGGCGCAAAGCTCAGGCTTCCGACTGACGTTAAGGTTAACAAATCAGTTAGCCTTGCTTGTGGCGCTTTGGACACGGCCCTGAGTCGGCCAAAGCCCGCGCAAGGCATATATTGACGATCACAGCCAATCCATGACATCATCTTGTGGTCATGGATGGCTAAAAGTTATCCCCAGAAACATACATTTTTATCCCTGTTGAGTGACGCGGGCACCAGAGGCTATGCCCTGCACCCTGAGCGGACATCTGATCAGACCGGGGGAGCAAAATGAACGAAATCGCTGCAATCAATCCGACAGGCCTTCAGGTCGAAGCCGCTGAAACCATGCCGCATTCGATCGAGGCAGAGCAGCAGCTTTTGGGCGCAATCCTGACGAACAACGATGTGTTCGACAAGATCGCATCGATCATCAATCCGCAGCATTTCTTTGACCCCGTTCACGCACGTATTTTCGAAATCGCCGCGGCCCGCATCGCCAAGAACAATCTCGCCAGTCCCGTCACGCTCAAAGCCTTCATGGAAGACGACGAAGGCCTAAAAGAACTGGGCGGTCCAGCCTATCTGGCCCGTCTGGCGGGGGCCGCTGTTAGCACCTTTGCGGTTCGTGACTATGCTCAGATGATCTATGATCTGGCGATCCGCCGCGACCTGATCGGACTGGGACGTGACATCAGCAGCAAGGCGGCCAAAGTTGACGTGGCCTCTGAACCGCGTGAACAGATCGTCGAGGCGGAACAAGCACTCTACAAACTCGCCGAACAGGGCCAGACCGAAAGCGGATTTCAAAGCTTTCTCAAGGCCGTAACGGACGCAGTTAATGTTGCAAATGCGGCTTACCAGCGCGAAGGCGGTCTGGCCGGCGTTTCGACCGGCCTGATGGATATGGACAAGAAACTGGGCGGATTGCACAAGTCTGACCTGCTGATCCTTGCCGGACGTCCGTCGATGGGTAAAACCTCGCTCGCGACGAACATCGCCTTCAATGTCGCCAAGGCCTACAAGAAAGGCCAGTTGCCCGACGGATCAACAGGCGCACTGGAAGGCGGGGTTGTCGGCTTCTTCAGCCTTGAAATGAGCGCCGAACAGCTTGCCAGCCGGATTCTCGCAGAAGCCTCTGAAATTTCGTCCCACAAGATCCGTCAGGGTGACATGGATGAGGTCGAGTTTCGCCGCTTTGTCGAGGCGGCAAAAGCGCTTGAGGCCTGCCCGCTTTATATCGACGACACCCCGGCCCTGCCGATCAGTCAGGTTGCCGCCCGTTCCCGCCGTCTGAAACGGACCCATGGGCTCGACGTGATCATCGTCGACTACCTTCAGCTGCTGCGCGGCACTGCGGAAAACCGGGTGCAGGAAATTGCGGAAATTTCCATGGGCCTGAAGGCAATCGCCAAGGAACTGAACATCCCGGTCATCGCCCTGTCCCAGCTGTCGCGTCAGGTCGAAAGCCGCGATGACAAACGCCCGCAGTTGTCAGACCTGCGGGAATCAGGTTCGATCGAACAGGACGCCGACGTGGTCATGTTTGTGTTCCGCGAAGAATACTACGCCGAGCGTGAAAAACCCTCGGACGATCGCCTTGACGAAATGGCCGCCTGGCAGGAACGCATGAGCCGCCTGCATGGCAAAGCCGAAGTGATCATTGGCAAGCAGCGACATGGCCCCATCGGCACCGTCGAGCTGTCCTTCGAAAGCCAGTTCACCCGCTTTGGCAACCTCGTGAAGCCTTGGCAGCAGGGCGACGATCAGTTCTAGCACCATGGCAATCACGGGCATCAACCACATCACACTTGTGGTGACCGACCTGCCCCACTCCATTTGGTTTTATGCTGACGTTCTGGGCGCAGAGCTGCGGGCGCAAGGCCCCAAAGCCGCGTATCTGTCGCTGGGGTCTTTGTGGCTGTGCCTTGAACGGGGTGATCCTGACCACCACACCGACCACAGCCATATCGCCTTTGACTGTCCCAAAGCAGACTTCGACGCCTTGGCAACACAGATCAAAAGCGCCGCCCCGTTGTGGAAAGACAACCGCTCTGAAGGCGCATCGCTTTATTTTCTGGATCCTGACGGGCACAAACTGGAGCTGCACAGCGGCAATCTGGACAGCCGTCTTGCCAGCTATCGCGCACGGCGCGATGCACCCATGACCGTTCTGGATTGATCATCAGGCCCGCCGCTACAGCGACAGAGTTTTTCCGAATGCAACTTGGGTATCCCAGCCATCAGCCAAACCATGCAGAGCGGCAGCGGCCTTGATGCAGCCCGCATGCGTGACCACCAAGGCACCGTCCGGCACGCCTCCAAGGCCCAGTTTGATGCGTGCAGCCAGCGCAGATACAGATTCGCCGCCATGCCCGTCGTATCCGTGAAAATCTTCTGCCCAAGCATCCAGCGCTGCGCGCGGGATAGAGTCCCAGCTCTGGCCTTCCCAAGACCCAAAATCCATTTCCCGCCAATGACTTGAAACCAAAACCTGCTGTCCAAACCGCGCCGCTGCCTTTTCTGCCAAACGGCGGCAGCGTGTCAAAGGTGAACTGTAGATCGCGGTGATCTCAGGTAATTGATCCAGCGCGGCCTCTGCCTCACGTTCAAAACTGTCTGCCAATTGCAGATCGGTCATGCCATAACATGTCCCCACCTGCACATCGGGTGTCGTATGCCTGAGCAGAACTACAGCCATGCCAGCACGCCAAGGTATATTCCAAGCTCGCTCAATTGCTGAGTTCCGCCAAGGCAATCGCCCGTGTAGCCACCCAGCTTGCGAACGAACATCCGGCGAAACATCCATGCCAGCACCGCACAGGCCAAAACGCCTGCCACGGCTGCACCAAATCCGAGGCACAGCACAAAAGCGATCAGTAAACAAAACGCCGTCGTCTGCGCCCACCGATAGCCATCCGGCGTGACGGTCGGGGCCACAAACTTGGCCCCCACATCGCGGGCATAGGGTGTGGTCGCGATGACGCTCACTGCGGCCATCCGCGACAGCCCGTGCCCAAAGATCAGCGCCAGCCCTGCGGTGGCCGGCGTCATGGCGGACAACGCGGCAACCTTGATGGCCAATGCAGTACCCAAGGTGACCGTGCCATAGGTTCCAATGCGCGAATCCCGCATGATTTCCAGCGCGCGATCGCGGGTCATTCCACCACCCAAACCATCGGCTGCATCGGCGAGCCCGTCTTCGTGAAAGGCCCCCGTCGCGAAAAGAGTTGCCGCCAAGGACAGCAAGACCGCAACCACCGGCGGCAGCCACTGACCGGCAATCCACAGGGTCACCGCGCCGATCAGTCCAACAAGACACCCAACCAGCGGGTAGTATTTGGTCGCACGGATCAGCAAATCGTCCGAAAACTCCAGATCGCGCGGCACCGGCAGTCGGGTCAGGAATTGCACGGCCAGCAAGAACAGCGTGCGCTCGGTTTTCAGGTCAGGCATTACGGCGCTCACGACAGGTCAGATTTCCCGGAAACGCCGGCCTCTTCGAAGCTGGCCATTTCATTCAGCATTCTGACGGCTGATCGCAGCAATGGCCAGGCAAGCGCCGCGCCCGTGCCTTCCCCCAACCGCAAGCCCAGATCCAACAGAGGTTTGGCTCCTACGGCATCCAGAACCAATCTGTGCCCCGGCTCGGTCGAAAGCGTGCAAAAGATCATGGCGTCCCTGCACGAGGGTTCGATCTGCCCCGCAATCATGGCTGCTGTCGACGCGATAAAGCCGTCTACCAGCACGATCCGCTTGGCCTGTGCCGCGCCGATCATGGCGCCGGCCATCATGGCGATCTCAAAGCCGCCAAATTCGGACAGGGCGGCCGTCGGACTCAGCGTGCCACTGACCCGCGCACTGGCCTTTTCAAGAATTTCGACCTTGTTCAACAACCCGGCACTATTCAACCCGGTTCCGCGCCCGACCACGTCTTTGAGCGGCGCTTTCGTCAGGCGATGCACAAGCATCGATGCCGAAGCAGTATTGCCAATGCCCATCTCTCCAAACGCCATGGCGTGATAGTCGCCCGCCGATCCAATCGAAATGCCACGTTCAAGCGCATCCACCACCTGTGGCGCGCTCATGGCCGGGGCCTTCAGAAAAGAAACCGTTCCAGACCCCAGACTTTGCTCAGTGATCTGGGGCAAATCGAACGATCCCCCTCGCACACCGGCATTCACCACATGCAGATCAAGATCACCGGCCCGCGCAAAGACATTGGCAGCCGCACCGCCCCCGGCAAAATTCAGAACCATCTGACGTGTGACCTCAGCCGGATAGGCAGAAACGCCTTCGTCTGCGATGCCATGGTCCCCCGCAAAGATGACAAGACAGGCGCGTTCCATTTCAGGGTCCAGCTTGCGCTGCAAACGCGCTGTACGCATGGCCAGCGCTTCGATCCGCCCAAGCGAGCCAACCGGCTTGGTCTTGCTATCAATCTTGCGCTTCAGTGCGTCTTCAAAATCACTCATGCCACCCCCAAATGCTATGCTTCGATTTAGTCGCCCGCAGATGGACAGCGCAAGCCCGATACGCGCGAACGTGATACGCAATGCATGCAGTGCCTATGTTTTACCCTTGACCCGCGCGATGAGCCGGACAAAGACAGGCCATGGCCCAGGCACAATTGACAATCGATCTCTCGGCTCTTTGCACCAACTGGCGCAATTTGCAGAACTTGGCGCAAACCGAAGCAGGCGCGGTGGTCAAAGCCGACGCTTATGGCTTGGGTATTGAACAGGTCGGCCCTGCACTGGCCGAAGCCGGCGCACGGCGGTTCTTTGTCGCCATCGCCGAAGAAGGCGCAGCCCTGCGCCGCGTTCTGGGCTCCGGTCCTGAAATCTTTGTCTTTGGTGGCCATATGGCCGGCGATACGGCCCTGTTGCGCGATGCGCGGCTCACACCTTTGATCAATTCGATCGACCAGATGTTGCGCCATGTCGAAGGCTTGCCCGGCCACCCCTTTGGTGTTCAGCTCGACACCGGAATGAACCGGTTGGGCATGGAGCCATCAGAATGGTCAGCACTGCGCGATATCGCGTTGGCGCAAAAACCCAGTCTGCTGATGAGCCATCTGGCCTGCGCAGATGAACCTGATCACGCAATGAATGAGCATCAGTTGAATGTCTTTCGCCAATTGACTGACGGCATCGAAGATGCGCCGCGTTCTCTGGCTGCGACAGGGGGCACTTTGCTGGGTGCCGGATACCATTTTGATATGATCCGGCCCGGCATCGGCGTTTATGGCGGATTGCCTTATCTGGATGCCCTGCCCGTCGTCAGTCTGCATATCCCGGTCATTCAGACACGGATGGTCGAGCCTGGTGAATCGGTCGGCTACGGCAACAGCTGGGTGGCACGCACCCCGACACGCGTGGCCACGATTGCAGCCGGTTACGCAGATGGATTGCTGCGCGCAATGGGCCCAAAGGCCATTCTCTGGGCGGATGAGACCCGCTGCAAGGTGCTGGGGCGTGTCTCAATGGACCTGATCGGTGTGGACGTCACGCAAGTCGACGGCGATCCGGAATATCTCGAATTGCTCGGCCGTCATCAAAGCGTCGACACGCTGGCCGATTGGGCAGGCACCATCGGGTATGAAATTTTGACAAGCCTCGGCGCGCGGTATGCGCGCACCTACGTTCAGGCATGACGGCCCTGCTCTATCCGCTGGGTGTTCTGGGGCGCGGCACGCTTGCGGCCATGGCCTCGATCGGCCGTGTGATGCTCTTTGCGCTCTCGGCGCTCAGCCATATTCTGCGTCCGCCGTTTTATGGCCGCGAATTCATGGTCGCGCTGCTGAACATCGGCTGGCTGTCACTGCCTGTTGTTGGCCTTACGGCTGTCTTTACCGGCGGCGCGCTTGCCTTGCAGATCTACGCAGGTGGCGCTCGGTTCTCGGCCGAAGCGGTGGTCCCGCAAATCGTCGCCATTGGTATGGTTCGTGAATTGGGCCCTGTTCTGGTGGGCCTGATGATCGCGGCCCGTGTGACCTCTTCGATTGCGGCCGAGATTGCGACCATGAAGGTGACAGAACAGATCGACGCGCTGACCACCCTGTCCACCAATCCGATGAAATACCTCGTGGCACCGCGCGTGCTTGCCGCACTTTTGGTGGTGCCGGTCTTGGTGGGCGTCGGCGATGTCATCGGGATATTCGGCGGCTACTCGGTCGCCACCGGATCGTTGGGTTTCAACGGGGCAGCCTATCTCAAGAATACCGTGAATTTCCTTGAACCGCTCGACCTGTTGTCATCGCTGATCAAAGGCTGCGCCTTTGGCGGGATCGCCGCTGTCATGGGCTGCTATTTCGGCATGCA
Source organism: Paracoccaceae bacterium (assembly GCA_020630695.1). Classification (GTDB taxonomy): domain Bacteria; phylum Pseudomonadota; class Alphaproteobacteria; order Rhodobacterales; family Rhodobacteraceae; genus Thalassococcus_A; species Thalassococcus_A lentus. Next base: position 20,016 of record JAHDIS010000054.1, read on the forward strand.
TTCAGGCCGCGGCGCACAGGGTGTCGGGCGCGCGACCAAAGGCGCGGTCGAAGCAGCGGCTGTGCTGATACTCGCCGCGAACTTCCTTCTGACCGGAGCGCTGTTTTCGCTATGATCACGCTGTCGAACGTTCATAAGGCTTTCGGCCCCAAAAAGGTCTTGTGTGGCATCGACCTGACCATCGAAAGCGGCAGCTCAATGGTGATCATCGGCGGTTCCGGCACTGGAAAATCCGTGCTTTTGAAATCCGTGTTGGGGTTGGTCACACCCGACAGCGGCGTGATCACGCTGGACGGTCAGGATGTCACGCGCGCGGACCGCGATGCGTTTTTGGCGCGCTTTGGCATGCTCTTTCAGGGCGGCGCCCTGTTCGACAGCCTGCCGGTCTGGCAGAACGTTGCCTTTCGCCTGTTGCGGGGCAGCTTGCAACGCCCGCGGGCCGAGGCCCGGGAAATCGCAATTGAGAAGCTCCGGCGCGTTGGTCTGACACCGGATGTGGCTGACCTGTTTCCCTCCGAGCTGTCCGGCGGCATGCAAAAACGCGTCGGCCTTGCCCGAGCAATTGCAGCGGAGCCCGAAATCATCTTTTTTGACGAGCCGACCACGGGGCTTGATCCGATCATGTCCGGTGTGATCAACGACCTGATCCGCGAGATCGTCACCGAGATGGGCGCAACCGCCATGACCATCACCCATGACATGACCTCGGTCCGGGCCATTGCCCACAATGTCGCCATGTTGCACGACGGGGTCATTCAGTGGACGGGACCGGTTGCACAAATGGACGACAGCGGTGACCCCTATCTGGATCAATTCATTTCCGGACGCGCCACCGGACCGATCGAGGCGATCCGATGAACAGTTTCTTTGAGCCCGATCCGGTTTTACTAGGCTTCATCTTCTACAAGAAGTTCATTTATTTGCAGCTCTTGTGCCTGCTGGCCCTGCTGCGGGTGATCGGCGGATATGGCATTGCGCGCTGGCCCGCCTTGCTGACGCTCTTGATGGCAGGCGCAGGCGTCTACACTGTGTTTGCTCCGGCTTTGGGGCTGAACTCTGGCGCGATTTACACCAACACCGCTCAGTTCATGGCCGAGGGCGGTGGACTTGCTGCCTTGCTTGTTCCGTCAGGCATCTTTGCGCTCTGCGGGTTGATCCCAAGAGCACGCTGGCGTTGGATCGACGCCATTCACGCCTTGATGGTGATTGTTTTGCTGGGACTGTGGTGGTGGACCAGCTGATCCAGCATGCGGGGCCGCGCGACAGTCCCTCAATGGCAACAGCACGAAACTGAAACGTTTAGGTTAATAATTCCCCTTTGAGATACATCTTAGCAGCGTAATATGTGCAATATCGGGGCTGTCACCCCGGTATAGTGAATTGGTTAACTGGGGGTTCCATGTTTCACTCCACCCGTTCCGGGCTGCGGTTGCTGCAGCTCGCTATGCAACAGATTACGCTTGTTTCAATCACGCTTTTTGCAGCCGCACTCACAGCATACACATTGGCCTGCGCCTTTGGCATCGCACCGTGGCTGACCCTGCCTCTGACAATCGGTGAAACGCTGTATCCTCTGGCGGGCATTGTCATCCAGTTGGCTGTGACACTTCTCGCGGTTGGCTTGTGTTTTTTCCTACCAACGAATGCGCGGATCATGGCGCTGGAAAATTCGCATCGGCGATTTCATATGGGCATGCGTGATGTGGCCCGCGCCTACCATGCGGCCCATGCGTCGGATCGCGAGGGCAACTTCAAGATCAAAGGCGAATTCGACTCGATCCGCGAGCGCATCGCCTTTCTGCGAGACCATCCCGATCTTTCTGAGCTGGAGCCATCCGTTTTGGAACTGGCCGCACAAATGAGCCACGTCAGCACAGAACTGGCCCAGACCTATTCGGACGACAACCTGTCACGCGCCCGCGATTTTCTGATCGCGCGCCAGCAGGAGATCGAAACTTTCAACGAACGTATCGAAAAGGCCAAGGCCATGGCGTTGGAAATTCGCCAGTGGTCCGAGTCGGTCGAAATGGAAGAAGCCGTGGTCGCATCGCAACTGGAACGCCTGCGCGAAGAGCTGTCCGATATCCTGCCTGAACTATTGCAGGCCAAAGATGCCAGTTCGGCTCAAACCGACGAAATCCTCGTGGCTGAAGAACACGGCGACGCCCTTGAAGCCTCGGATCTGTCGAATATCCGCAAACTGGAGCCGCGCGCCGCAGAATAAACCTGCGCCGCGTCGCCCCTATTGGCCTGCCGACCAGCTTGGGGCATAACCGACCTGCTGAATCCCCCCCATGCAGGAGCCGACATGGCCAAACCGACCCTCACTTTTGTCTGCCAATCCTGCGGGGCAGCCTTTTCCAAGTGGTCAGGGCGATGCGACGGCTGCGGCGAATGGAACACCATCGCCGAAGAAAAGCCTTTGTCCGAAGGGCCCGCAAAGCAGGCGCTGGGAGGACGCGGGCGGGCCGTCACCCTGACCGATCTGGCCGCGAACGAAGCGCCCCCACCCCGCACGGCTGCGGGGCTGGATGAACTGGACCGCGTTCTGGGCGGCGGTCTCGTGCCCGCCTCTGCCGTTCTGGTCGGTGGCGATCCGGGCATCGGAAAATCCACCTTGCTTTTGCAGGCAGCCGCAGCCTTTGCTCGCTCTGGCCTGAAAGTCATCTACGTGTCCGGCGAAGAAGCCAGCGCGCAAGTGCGTTTGCGCGCACAACGGCTTGGACTGGCGGATGCGCCGGTTCAACTGGCCGCCGAAACCAACTTGCGGGACATCCTGACAACTCTCGACAATGAACGCCCGGATCTGGCCATCGTGGATTCGATACAGACCATGTGGGCCGACAATGTCGGCAGCGCGCCTGGGTCGGTGTCGCAGGTTCGCGCAGCCGCACATGAGTTGACAAGTTTCGCCAAGAAACGCGGCAGCGCGGTGATCATGGTTGGCCATGTTACCAAAGACGGCCAGATCGCAGGGCCACGCGTCGTCGAACATATGGTCGACACGGTGCTCTATTTCGAAGGCGAGCGCGGCCACCAGTTCCGCATCCTGCGCTCGGTCAAGAACCGCTTTGGCCCGGCCGACGAAATCGGTGTCTTTGAAATGACCGGCGGAGGTCTGGCACAGGTCACCAACCCCTCGGCACTGTTCTTGTCGGAACGCGGCCAGCCTGCGCCGGGTTCGGTGGTGTTTTCCGGCATCGAAGGCACACGCCCGGTGCTTGTGGAGCTACAGGCGCTTGTCGCACCTTCCCCGCATTCGCAACCGCGCCGGTCCGTCGTGGGCTGGGATGGCTCGCGGCTCGCCATGATCCTTGCCGTACTCGAATCGCGCTGCGGAATCCCCTTTGCCGGGCTCGATGTGTACCTGAATGTGGCTGGCGGCATGAAAATCTCTGAACCCGCCGCCGACCTCGCCGTTGCTGCTGCGCTGCTTTCCGCGCGAGAAGATTCAGCGCTGCCACCCGAAACGGTTGTTTTTGGCGAAATAAGCCTCTCTGGCGCCCTGCGTCCGGTCGGTCAGGCCGAAAACAGGTTGAAAGAAGCGCAAAAACTTGGTTTTTCCACCGCAATCATGCCGAAGGGTGGCAAAGCCGCCAAAGGTGCAGGAATGAAACTGTCTCAGATGTCTGATCTGACCAGTTTCGTCGGAGACGTATTCGGCGCGGGGTGATCCGGCCGGTGAAATGGATGGCGCGGCACACCGCGCCCAGACAAGAAGGAAGTTGGGCGCATGGAAGGCTTTACGGTCGTGGATGGTGTTGTTGCCGTCATCATAGTGCTTTCGGCCCTGCTGGCCTATTCACGCGGGCTTGTCCGCGAAACAATGGCCATTGCCGGATGGGTCGTGGCAGCCATCGTCGCATTCATGTTTGCCGACCAAGTTCAGCCACTGGTCAAGGAAATCCCGATTGTGGGCGAATTCCTCGCGGACAGCTGTGAATTGTCGGTGATCGCCGCCTTTGCGGCCGTCTTCACCTTGGCACTGGTGATTACATCGCTGTTCACGCCGCTCTTTTCCTCGCTGGTTCAGCGGTCCGCCCTTGGCGGCCTGGATCAGGCGCTTGGCTTCTTTTTCGGTGTCGCCCGGGGCGTTCTGCTCGTTGCCATTGGCTTTTTCGTTTACGAAACGGTGATCACGGCACAGGATATTCCAATGATCGATGACAGCCGCTCTGCCGCGGTTTTCAGCCGCTTCACCGGGCGTATCGAAGAGCAGAACCCGGAACAGGCCCTTGGCTGGATCACCGCTCAGTACGAACAGCTGGTTGGCGTGTGTGATGAACCGTCGGCCTCTGACGCCTGATCGCTCGTGACACGCGGGCCAAAGCGACACAGACTCATCACGTTTTACGATCCTTTCGTGACAGACGCGCCTCAAATGCTTAAGAGGGGCGCAATCCTTCTGCCTTGGATTCGGAGCTGCCCTTGACCGACCTCCAAATGCCTCCCGCGCATCCCTTTGATTTCGACGCCGTCGATGGCGATAAACTCAAGGAGGAGTGCGGCATTTTCGGCGTCGTCGGCGTCACAGACGCTGCAAACTTCGTAGCCTTGGGCTTGCACGCGCTACAACATCGCGGACAAGAAGCCGGCGGCATCGTCAGCCATGATCCCGAAACCGGCTTCAACTCTGCACGGCGCTTTGGCTATGTGCGCGACAACTTTACCAAACAGTCGCTGATGGAAACCCTGCCCGGCCCGCTCGCCATTGGGCATGTGCGTTACTCCACAGCAGGCTCCAAGGGGCAGACCGCCATTCGCGACGTTCAGCCCTTCTTTGGTGAATTCTCCATGGGCGGCGCGGCCATTGCCCACAACGGCAACATCACCAATGCCGACGCCCTGCGCCGCGAGTTGATCGAACGCGGTTCAATCTTCCAAAGCTCATCTGACAGCGAATGCATCATTCACCTGATGGCACGCTCTTTGCAGCGCAACATTCCTGAACGCATGGAAGACGCCCTGCGTCGTGTCGAAGGCGCCTTTAGCGTTGTGGCCATGACCCGCACCAAACTGATCGGTGTGCGCGACCCTCTGGGAGTCCGCCCACTGGTGCTGGGCAAGATCGGGGATGGCTGGGCCCTCAGTTCGGAAACCTGCGCGCTGGATATCATTGGCGCGGAATTCGTGCGCGAAATCGAGCCGGGCGAAATGGTGGTGATCACCGCCGAAAAAGGCGTCGAAAGCGTACGCCCCTTCCGGCCACAGCAGCCGCGCTTTTGCATCTTTGAGCACGTCTATTTCTCACGACCTGACAGCATCATTGGCGGCCGCTCGGTCTATGAAACCCGCCGTCAGATCGGTGTTGAACTGGCGCGAGAAGCGCCCGTGGATGCGGATCTTGTCTGCCCAGTTCCGGACAGCGGCACGCCAGCGGCGATCGGCTTTGCCCATGAATCCGGCATTCCCTACGGCATGGGGATCATCCGCAATCAGTACATGGGCCGCACATTTATCGAACCGACCGAACAGATTCGAAACATGGGTGTGCGCCTCAAACTCAACGTGAACCGTGCTCTAATTCAAGGGAAGCGCGTAATCCTCGTGGACGACAGCGTTGTGCGCGGCACCACCAGCCGCAAGATCAAGGAAATGATCCTTGATGCCGGCGCTGCCGAAGTTCATTTCCGCATCGCCTCGCCACCGACCGCCTGGCCATGTTTTTATGGTGTGGACACGCCGCAGCGCGAAAAACTGCTGGCCGCCACCATGAGCGAAGAGGAAATGCGCAGCCATCTGGGCGTCGACAGCCTCAAGTTCATCTCTCTGGATGGTCTCTACCGCGCCGTGGGCGAAGCTAAGGGCCGCGACAGCAAATGCCCTCAGTACTGCGATGCCTGCTTCTCTGGCGAATATCCGGTCGAACCGGCGGATATGATCCAGAAGGGTTTCCAGATGAAAGCCGCCGAATAGTCACAACGCTTTCGCCGGCGAAGTCAGTGCAAATGGCCCGCACAGCGCCGGGCCAGTGCAGGCCGATCGCATATCTCTTCAGCACTTGATCCCGCCCACAGGCAGGATCCATCATCCTGTTCCTGCGTTTCTTCTCTGTTCAAATACTCCAAAGAACCGGTGACGCCCGCGCCGCCGCTTGACCTTTGGCTTTAACCCGGCCAAACCGCACCCATGACACAGATCGCCCTCATCACAGGTGCCTCGCGCGGGCTGGGCTTTGCCCTCGCCGAAGCGCTGGCCCCCGCCTATCACATCATCGCTGTTGGCCGCACTGTTGGCGGTCTTGAGGATCTGGATGACCGGATCAAAGCCAAGGGCGGCGACGCGACGCTGGCTCCGATGGACATCACCAACCGCGATGCCATGGCGCATCTGTGCCGGTCCGTGCATGACCGCTGGGGCAGCGTAGCGCTTTGGGCGCATACCGCCGTGCATGCCGCACCACTGACCCCTGTGCATCACCTCGACGCCAAGGATTGGGACAAATCGCTTTCGGTCAATCTCAACGCCATGGCGCATCTGATCCCCTTCGTTGCGCCGCTTCTGGGCACCGACGGCAAGGCCATCTTCTTTGATGATCCCCATGGTGGTGAGAAGTTCTTTGGTCACTACGGAACCACAAAATCTGCACAGATCTCGATGGTCCGCAGCTGGCAGGCCGAGACCGCCAAGACCGGCCCGCAGGTTCACATCACCACCCCGGCCCCCTTGGCGACAGCCACGCGGGCACGGTTCTTTCCGGGTGAAGATCGCAGCGCGCTGGCCTCGCCGCATGATGAGGCGGCCCGGATCGTATCAGAGCTTGGTCTGGTCTGATCGCGCCCAGTATCCTCAGGCCAGTATCCTCAGGCCAGTATGCTCAGGCCGTGGTGAGCCGCTCCTTGAGAATCTCCGACAGCGGCACACGCGCCTGCAACCGCGTTGCCAACAGCACCAAGCCACCGAGTTTGCGCTGCATGTAAAGCACGTCCCATGGCGGAATATGCCGAAAGCCTTCGTCGCTGCCCAGGCGCATGCCCAGATCGCGCAGCGACGCCAACAATCGGGTGTCGCCAAAGTCGATCCTATCAGCGCTCAGCATCGGAAGGCTCAGGGCCATCATCTCATCGATAATGCGGCGCTGGCCGTCCGGCAGGTCCACAGGCAAAACATCTGCCTGCACCAGCTGCTGCATCACCGCATCGCCCTGCCCCGACTGCCCCAACGCCAGCACATCACGCATTCGGTTCGAAAACGCCATGGGGAACGGACGGGCCGCACCAAAGTCCAGCAAAACGATCCGGCCCCGGTCTGATTGCCATCGGTAGTTGGCGAAATTCGGATCTGTCTGAATAACGCGCCAGTCCAACAACTCATTGGCAAATAGCGAAAACAATCGGGTGGCCACCGCGTCTCGTGTTGCCTGATCGGCTGCTTCAACGGTCTCGATAGGCGCGCTCTGGACAAAATCCATTGCCAGTATGTTTCCCGTGCAAAAATCCGAATGCACAGCCGGAACCACGAAATGAGGATCTTCTCCAATCAGATCAGCGAAGTGGCGCAACTGGTCTGCCTCGCGGATGTAGTCCGCCTCTTCATGCAGCTGCCGCCGCGCTTCATCCAAAAGCGGATCAAGCGCAACCTCGGCCGGCAGCAGGCGGGAGGCGCGCAACAAGGCCCCAAGGTTTGCCACATCGGCATCAATGGACTGCCGGACACCCGGGTATTGGATTTTCAGCGCGAGCCTGCGTCCATCATGGGTTTCGACCCGGTGCACCTGCCCGATCGAAGCCGCCGCAATAGGTCTGACATCGAACTTATTGAAACGGCGCAAGAAATCGGGGCCGTATTCGCCGATCAACACCTGTTTCAGCTGCCGCGGGGGCATGTGATCGGCGTCAGCGCGCAAGCGGGACAAAACGTCGGCCAGTTCAGGCGGCAGGATGTCCGAGGCCTCCATGGAGAGCAACTGACCCATTTTCATAGCCGCGCCGCGCATCCGGGCCAGTTCATCCGCCAAGCGTCGCGCGTTGGCCGGGGTCAACAGAAGGTCGCGGGCCTTTGGCCTTTCCCCCGAGAGCAGCGCCCGGGTTCCACCCGCCGCCATGGCGCCCAGTATGCCGGTACTCATCGACCCGATGCGCGCTGCGCGGCTCAGGCGGCCTGATGGCACGCGGATGCCCCGCCTCTGCTGAAGCTCCGAGGATTTTGCGAAAGGATCATCCGTGCTGCTCATGCGTTTTAGGTAGCGCGGATGGCTGTGGGGCAAGCCCGGATCCAATGCCCACAATGTGATTTTCGCGCTCAGCGAATATCCAGCGAACCCAAAACAGTGCAGCCTAAGGTGACTCGCAAGGCGCCAATCAAATCCTCGACCGTCTCGGCCCCGACGTAGAGCCCCCCGGTCTGTTCGGCCAGACAACGCGCCACCGAAGTCGAATCGCTATAGTCCGTATCGTCCGAGCCACCCCACGAAAAATGATCGCCCCTGACTTTGTAGCCAATCACATGCACCACCAATCCCGCAGAATTGGCGGCAAACTGTGCTGCAAGCTCGCATGGCGCCCCACCACAGGTTTCATCCCCATCTGTCACCAACACGATGGTCCCCGGCTGGCTGCGGTATTGCAGCGCCTCCGCCGCGATTTGTACAGACAGGGTCAGTGGCGTCCCGCCTGCGGGCTGCAAGGATTCGACGTCGCGCAATATCTGCGGGCCGGCACCTGCTTTAGGACCAAACCGTAAATCTATGTTTTCACATGTTTTATCTCCGCCGGGACCATAAATAATCAGGCCCAGACGGCGCAGGTTCGAGATTTCCGGCATGACCTGCCGCATGGCTTCGCGGGCTTCGGATATCCGGGGCGTGCCGATAAGGTTAAAGCCAATTTCTGCCATCGACCCCGAGCCATCGAAGACGATCATCGCATCTTCGGTGCAGCTGGTTTGCGCCGTTGCGGGCGCCATGGGTCCAAACAGAGCGGCCCAGACGGCCCCGGCACGCAGGACGGGTGCAAAAGGCATAGCAAAGCGTCGCACTTCGCATGCAGCCTGTCCAGTGCCGTGGACAATTCCGCTTGCGATGCACTGACCGCTCAGGCAAGAACACAGCATGAACACGCACCCCTTTTCCTTTTGCACGGCTCAGCTCGTGGCCTGTCCGTCAGGCGCCCTTTACTGGCCGGAAAAAGGCCTGTTGGTTGTCTCAGACCTGCACTTGGGAAAGTCAGCGCGCCTGTCAGCCGTTGGCGGCGCACCACTGCCCCCCTACGAGACCCGCGAAACCCTGATGCGGCTCGAGGCCGATCTGGATGCCACCGGCGCGCAAAGCGTGATTTGTCTGGGCGACAGCTTTGATGCGCCGGGGATCGATGCAGCCTTGCCCGAAGACGAACAGCTCTGGATTACACGGCTTCAGGCGGGCCGGAACTGGATCTGGATCGAAGGCAATCATGATCCCGGTCCGGTCGCTCTGGGCGGAACCCACAAGGCCGATTTTTCTCTGGGTCCGCTCGTGTTTCGGCACATTGCGTGCGCCGGTCCTGTCTCGGCCGGTGAAGTATCGGGGCACTATCACCCAAAGGCGCGGCTGGACCTGCGAGGGCGAAGCCTGACAAAACCCTGTTTTCTATATGATACTCAAAGGCTGATCCTTCCGGCATATGGCGCCTATACCGGCGGCCTGCATACCCATTCTGCGGTCTTGAATAAATTGATGCAGCCCGAGGCCCGGGCCATTCTGATCGGCACCCATGCGCGTGCCATTCCGATGCCGCGCTAGCGAATTTGTTGCGGCGCCCTGCACATCGTGTCACGCATGGAGCATGACACCTGATGAGCTCAAGACCCGCATTCAATCCAGTTTCGCCCGGCAGGGCATGATGGCCAGCTTTCAGGCCTCCTTGACGGCTATCGCGCCCGGTACAGTCGAAATAACGGCTCCCATACGCCCCGAAACAGGCCAACAACAGGGATTTGCCCATGCTGCGCTGACCTTTGGCCTTGGTGACAGCGCGGCTGGCTATTCCGCGCTGAGCCTTTTGGAGCCGTCGTTCGAGGTGGTGACATCCGAGATGAAGATCAACCTTCTGGCCCCGGCGGTGGGTGATGCGTTGATTGCGCGCGGGCGCGTTATCAAACCTGGCCGGCGCCTCTTGGTTGTTCAGGCGGATGTTTTCGCCTCGGACCAAGGCAAGGAAAAACATGTGGCTCTACTGACTGGAACCATGGTGCCTGTGCTTGTCTAAGGTCTTGGATCAAGAGATTTTCGCCGCGCCTTGAGGCGCGCCGACCAATCGGGGGGCCAGCCCCCCGAACCCCCCGGGATATTTGGAGCACAAAGAAACCGACTGAATTTCGGGGGCAAAACCCGGACGTGCAAGCGGTGGTGCACAGGGCTCACATCCGCTTCTGCAATTTGCCTGCACCAGCCGGTCAGCTTTACGCCGTTAGACCTTTTGGTTCATTTATTTTGTTTGCTCTGCAGCATGCGGTGAGAGTGTTTGCGAGCAGGCATGCGATTGTCATGG
>JAHDIS010000055.1 GCA_020630695.1 Paracoccaceae bacterium
GGTCAGAATGATCGGAAAAATCGCGTGTTCTACTGCAGAGAACTTCTGTGCCGTAGTCGAAATCATGATTGCCCAGCCCGGCGGCGTCGTATCGCAGGGTATTCATCGCTGAAATGATCGGATGAGGCGTAGAACTATTGTTTTGTTCGCGTACTTGCTGCGCAAACATGAAGCCAGTGGCGGTCCCCTGTAGTAGATCGCCATTGTCCAACAGAATACAGTTTTCCGTTTCGGCCCGTGCTTGTTCAATCACCCCTGCCAATGCGGCGAGGCACGGATTGTCGTGCGGCGCATCCGTGTCGTAATCGTAGGGGGCCAAACTGGCATGCAGATCCGTTGTCGCCAGAATTCGCAATTGCACCGTTGTTTTCCGCGCAGGATTGGGAAGCGGGCAAGGCGTTTTCATTCGGAATCCAGACTGGGTTTTTGCAATCTTAGATTGTCATGCATTCACGGCAACTAAAAGCCGCTAGGATCCAAGGGAGCGGTCGTACTCATCAATCGCGCAAATTCTATTCGCCTTTAAACGAACGCTAAGAAATTGTAGCTCTTCGAAAACGCTATATATCTTGGCCAGACCAATTTCCTGCAGGAGACGAAAATGAAGAATGCCGAAGCGGTAACCTTCGGGGGATCTGGGCTGGATCGTGCAGCAGAATTGCGCGGGGATATTCCGGCTCTGGCCGATGCGATACAATCTTCTGACTCTCGGGTGATCATTCTGTGGCGTGGAAAGCCACTGGTTCAGGGCACAGAGGATCTTGTTTTGGCCCGATTGCCTATGACGCACCCGATTTTGGCAGAAACTGACGAAGCACCGGTGTTTCTGGGCCGGGAAAATGGAAGCCATGTTTTTGCCCATGACATCTCGGGATATGAACCCGAAGGCCTAGACCAGGAAAGCCTTGATGCATTCCTCGATCCAACCGAGCAGAGCCATCCGACTTTGGACGACGATCAGAGATTTGCCGAGTTGAGAGGGATCATGACCCGGCTCAGCGCGCGGGACGCCGAACTGGCGGCTACGGCCAAGGCCATTCGGGGCTGGCATGAGACCCATGGCTTTTGTTCGAAATGCGGTGCCCGGTCCGAAATTCATATGGCAGGATGGCAGCGAATTTGCCCGGCCTGTGGCGGGCATCATTTCCCGCGTACCGATCCTGTGGTGATTATGCTTATTACACATGGCAATCGGTGTTTGCTTGGACGATCTCCGGGGTGGCCAGAAGGTATGTATTCCTGTCTGGCTGGCTTTCTTGAGCCGGGCGAGACCATGGAGGCAGCAGTTCGCCGGGAAGTGTACGAAGAGGCAGGTATTCGGGTTGGCCAGGTCCGCTACCTTGCCAGCCAGCCTTGGCCGTTTCCCGCATCGTTGATGATCGGCGCACATGGCGATGCGCTGGATGAAGAAATCAACATTGATCCGAATGAGATCGAAGATGCCGTCTGGGTGACGCGAGAAGAGGTCGCCGACGCCTACGCGGGGCTGCGAGAGGGCCTGCTACCGGCGCGCAAAGGGGCAATCGCACATTTTTTACTGCAAAACTGGCTCGCTGATAGATTGGAGTGACCGCATCTTTGCGTTACCTTGAGCGCGAAAAGACCCCACGCAGGCAACCAGGGCAGGAAATATGCATTTAACCGCAAAAGAAGATATCGAAGCGCCTATGGACAAAGTGTTCGCTGCTTTGACTGACTTTGAGACTATTGAGCGCCAGGCCTTGCGTCGCGGCGTCGAGGTGCGCAGGACAGATTCCATTGCTGGGGTCGCGCCTGGTATGAGCTGGAACACGCGTTTCAAGTTTCGGGGCAAGAGCCGTGACGCGGACATTAAGCTGCGCGAATGCTATGAGCCGGAACGTTTGGTGTTTCATACCAAAGTTGGCGGTCTGGAAGCGGAAACACGCATCGAAATGGTTGCTTTGTCCCGTGCAAGAACGCGCGTGAACATTGATTCCGAACTACAGCCCAAAACGCTTTCGGCCCGACTTTTGGTGCAATCTCTCAAGCTGGCCAAAGGTGGTATCGACAAACGGTTCCGCAAGCGGATCGCCTTGTTTGCCAAAGACCTCGAAAACCGTCTGCGTGCGCAGGGGTAGAACACAACAGGATTTTGCCCATCGGGCAGATCCGACATCCAATTGGAGAAAGCTCGATGACGAATGCTTTGAAACGGTCTCTGGTGGGTGTTGTTGTGGCTTTTTCGGTTTTTGCGAGTTCTGCTGCAGCGCATGAGTTCTGGATCGATCCTTTGGATTTTCAGATAGACGCCGATGAGCAAATTGAAGCCAACATCAGAGTTGGTGAAAATTTTGAAGGCGCAGGATATGCGTTCGTTCCACCGAATTTCCAACGTTTTGAATTGGTTTTGGGCGATGCTTTAATTGACGTTGAAGGCCGCGCTGGTGATCGTCCGGCGCTGTCTATGCAAGCCCCCGGCGCAGGGCTGATCACGGTCGTTCACGTCACGCGCGACTACACCCTGACCTATCGCGAGTGGGAAAAGTTCCAGAACTTTGCAAAGCACAAGGATTTCGTCTCGGCGATAGCCCAGCATGAAGCCAGAGGCCTGCCACAGACAGGTTTCAAAGAAAGGTATTCGCGTCATGCGAAGTCTCTGATTGCGGTTGGTGATGGGGCAGGGGCTGATCGCGAATTGGGTCTTGTGGCAGAGATCGTTGCCTTATCGAACCCCTATACCGACGATCTGGCCAACGGCTTGAAGGTCAAGGTTTTGTACGAAGGCACAGCGCGCGGGCAGGCGCAGGTCGAACTGTTTGAGCGCGCTCCTGATGGCGAGGTGGCAATCAGCCTTCATACAACTGACGACGAAGGTGTCGTGTTTTTGCCGGTCAAAGCAGACCACGTTTATCTGGCGGACCACGTGGTCCTGCGCGCGATTGAGCCTGAAACCGAAGGGGCCCCAGTTTGGGAAAGCCTCTGGGCGTCACTGACTTTTGAGGTGCGGAAATGAATATGAATATTCTGGATTGTCTCGCGACGGCTCTGGGCGAAAAGGGGCTGGCGACAGGCAAGGATATGGATGCGTGGACCAAAGACTGGACAGGCCAGTATCATTGGACTCCATTGTGCGTCGCACGTCCTGCCAACACCCAAGAGGTCTCAGCCGTATTGGCGGCAGCCTATGAGGCGCGCCTGCCCGTGGTTCCAGTGTCCGGAAACACAGGTTTGGCCGGTGGGACAAAGGGCGAAGGCGCGATCATGCTTTCTCTGGATCGGATGAACCAGATACGCGAAGTTCGCAAAGACGCCCGATCGGCTGTGGTGGAAGCAGGTGTAGTCCTGTCGGAACTGCATTCGGCCGCCGAGGAAGAAGGACTGAGCTTTCCAATGACGTTCGGCGCTCGCGGGTCCTGCCGGATCGGCGGCATGCTCAGCACAAATGCTGGCGGGTCGAATGTTCTGCGCTACGGAAACACGCGGGATCTGGTGTTGGGGGTAGAGGTCGTCCTCGCGGACGGCCGCGTCATGGATTTGATGAGTGCGCTGCACAAGGACAATTCCGGCCTGAATCTAAAACACCTGGTGATTGGTGCCGAGGGCACCTTGGGTGTGATTACGGCCGCTGTTGTGAAGCTCGTCCCGAAACCGGGTGCCTATGCGACCGCTGTGGTCGGAACAAATACGCTTGGCGAGGCTTTGATCCTGCTGAACCGGCTGCAAGAGATTACGGGCGGCGCTGTCGAAGCGTTTGAGTACATGTGCCCGAATTATCTGCGGGCCTATCACGCGATGCATCCTGATCAGCGACCCATTCTTTCTGAGCCGGCACCGGTGACCTTGCTGGTCGAAGTTGGCGCGACAGCACCGCGGGATATTGAGCCAGACGCTGATGGAACCGTGCCAATCACAGGCTATCTTGAGGCTGCTCTGGGTGATTTGCTGGAGGAAGGGGCTGTCGTCGATGCGGTTGTTGCGCAATCCGAGGCTCAGCGCAGTGAAATGTGGGCGATGCGCGAAGCTGCGGCTGAAGTCAGCCTGACGCACAAGCCTTTGGTCAACAACGATATTGCGGTCGCGCTTGACGATGTTTCGGTATTTCTGGAACGCATCAATGCCCGTTTGAAAGCGCTTGATCCGGAGGCAACGGCAATCACCGTGTCGCATTTGGGCGATGGGAATATCCACTACACGGTCTGGCCAAGCAAGGATGACCCGCAGCACGCGGATGCAATCATGGCTGCCTGTGAGGATGAAGCTCTGGCTCTGCGGGGATCGTTTTCCGCTGAGCATGGAATTGGCCTGACCAAATTGCCGTCAATGGCCCGCCGCAAGGACCCGGTCGCGATCGAAACCATGCGGGCAATCAAAGCTGCGCTTGACCCTCGGAATATTCTGAACCCGGGTAAAGTCATACCCGCAACCGTCTCGGAATGAACCTGACCGCTAGCCATATTGTCGGAGGGCTGGTTTTGCTGGCCTTGTGCGTGTTGCTGGTGCACCGGAAGTCGAAGCGTCGCAATGGCGGTGTCGATGGTGGCGGCAAAAGCGGGTTCGACTTTTTTGACGGTGATGGTGACGGCGGGGGTGATTGAGGCCAAAAACTCCCTTTGCTAAAGGGCGGTCCAAATCAGCCTTGCGCGATCACCAAATCCACTGGTCGAAAGGTGCCCTTCCGCGACACGTTCCGGTTCTTTCATGGCTTGGCGCAGGATCGCTTTGGTTTTCCAGAATTCCAATACAGCCGGACGCGAGGCACCGAGTGTTTTGCCCAAGGTTCGCAACTTTGCTTTCCGTCCCAGTGCTTCCAGCGTACTCAGGCTTGAGCTCGCCACCTCCGAAATAGTTTCGGGTCTGCCGTCAGGCAAAGGCAGCTTTCCCAGTGCAACCAACTGCGGTACCGCCTGCAAATAGCGGGCCAATCCAGCGGCTGTGCCCCAAGTGGTCAGTGCGGTTTCATTGGATTTTGCCCTGCTGTCCAAAGCGGTCGCGACAACCCGGCAAAGCGTGCCTGCGGTGTTCTCCAAATATTGTTTTAGCGCGGGCTGATCGTCGAACGGAGCGCGTTCTAGGTCAATTTCCCGCGCGCTGACGATGGATTGCAGCTCCTTGGCGGCACCGGCATTGATGGCGCCGGCCAGCGGTGTTGCCACTGAATGCCTGCGGACGATGCTTCCGGTTTCGATTTCGGTGAGAACGTCGGCCCACCATTGCAAACGCATCTGGGCAATCAAGGGTTCCTTGGTGATCCAGGGCGCGCGCGCGACTTCGACATTGAACGCGTAAATCGGGAACATCACAGCTCGCGCTTCGACCGGGGCAGCCATGGTCGCGCGAAATCTGTCAGGATCCCCCTTTTGCACGATTTCCGCACAGGCGATCAGGTCCGGGTCCGCAAATGGATCACTCATGATGCGCTACGCAAAACTGTCAGCATGTAGCCTACCTCTGACTTATATGTTCGCCAGTCGGCAGCTTCCTTGGCGCAAAGATCCAGTATCTCGGACAATGCATTGTCGGCCTTGGGTCGAAGCGTTTTGATGCGCGCTTCCATTGGTTGGTAGTAGGCCTCCCAGCCCGCGTCAGACACCGCGCGCTGGCCTAAAACGTCATACCCGGCTTGGCGCGCGAATTCGGCGATCTCGGTACCGGTTCGCATCGGATATCCCTCAAAGAATGCAACCGCTTCGGGGCTGGGATCATTCACCAAGCGACATGGTTCGGAAAATGCTAGAACGCCATTTGGTTTGAGCGCGCGTGCCATGCTGGCAAGGGCGTTTTCAAGACCAAGAAAATACAAAGCCCCGGCCGACCAGATCATGTCAAAGGGCGCTTCTGCGAGTTGGTTGAGGTCCGCAAAATCAGCTTTGACACCACGTACGCGCGGATCAGAGGCATAGCGTCGATCGGCAGCATCGCCAAAGTACTTGTCCACAGCCACGACGCGCCCAATTGGTGCGCAGCTCAACAGAGCCGCTATGTCGCCGCCGGGACCGCTGCCCGCATCGCAGATCACCGCCTCTGGCGCGACTTCGGCCAGCGCACAGGCCCACTCAACGTCTTCGTCACTCCCGGGACCTTCACGGGGCAGATCCTGATGAACGGTAAAGAAAGACTCCCAATCCATCAGGCTTGGTCTCGGACCAGTTTCCAGCGAACGGCATCGAGAAGAGCCTCAAAGCTGGCGTCCACGATGTTTGCGCTTACACCGACCGTGGACCAGCGCCTGCCTTTTCCATCTTCGCTGTCGATTATGACTCGTGTGACAGCCTCGGTCCCGCCTTGGGTGATCCGCACTTTGAAATCAACCAATCGCATGTCGTCGATCATCGCCTGATAGGGCCCCAGATCCTTGGCCAGCGCGCGTGCAAGCGCGTTCACGGGCCCCCGGTCGCATCCCAGTTCATCCATGGATTCCGAGACGGACAGTTTTTTGTGACCATCCACCTTAACCACGACCACGGCCTCGGAGAGGGAGACCATTTTGTCGTATTTGTTTTTCCGGCGTTCAACGGTCACGCGGTAGCGTTTGACTTCGAAAAATTCGGGCAACAGGCCCAGTTCTTCCCGTGCCAGCAGTTCAAAGCTGGCTTGGGCCGTATCGTAACTGTAGCCGTCGGTTTCCCGTGCCTTGACCCGTTCGAGTATGCGGGCCAAAGCCGGGTCGCCCTTTTCCACCGACAAGCCAGCATCCGCGAGCCGGCGGCGCAGATTGGACTGGCCTGCCTGATTGGACATTGGAATGATCCGCCGATTGCCAACGGCTGCGGGATCGATGTGTTCGTATGTCGATGGGTCTTTGAGAATGGCGCTGGCGTGCAAGCCGGCTTTGTGCGCGAAGGCCGATGCCCCCACAAAGGCGGCTTGCTTTTGCGGCACCCTGTTCAGAATTTCGTCCAGCATCCGGCTGATGCGGGTCAAACCTTCCAGTGCGTCAAGGCTGACACCGATCTCAAAACGGCCTGCATAGCGCGCCTTGAGCAGTAGCGTCGGGATCAGCGCGGTCAGGTTGGCGTTTCCGCATCGTTCGCCCAACCCATTTAGAGTGCCTTGGATCTGCCGTGCACCAGCATCGATGGCGGCCAATGATCCGGCGACAGCGTTTTCCGTATCATTGTGTGTATGGATGCCCAGATGATCACCGGGAATTCCGGCAGCTATGACCTCGGACACGATGGTGCTGATCTCGGCGGGCAGGGTGCCGCCATTGGTGTCGCAGAGCACAACCCAGCGGGCCCCGGCTTTGAGCGCGGCATTCAGGCTTTCCAGCGCGTATGCCTGATTTGCTTTGTAGCCGTCAAAGAAATGCTCGGCGTCGAACAAGGCTTCGCGACCCTGAGCAACGATATGGGCAACAGAAGCGCGGATAGACTCGATGTTTTCCTCAAGCGTGATGCCAAGAGCCCGGGTCACATGGAAATCGTGGCTTTTGCCGACCAGACACACTGACTGTGTACCGGCATTCATCACGGCCGCCAGCACGTCGTCGTTTTCAGCGGAACGCCCTGCGCGTTTTGTCATCCCAAAGGCCGTCATCTTCGCGCGTGTTTGCGGGACCTCATCAAAAAATGCACTATCCGTCGGGTTCGCACCCGGCCAGCCGCCTTCGATGTAGTCGATGCCCAACTCATCGAGGGCCTCGGCAATGCGCAGTTTTTCAGCCGAAGAGAATTGCACACCCTGAGTTTGCTGCCCGTCGCGCAGGGTGGTGTCGTATAGATAGAGGCGTTCGGTCATGCCATACCCTCCAGCTTGGACGCGTCGAAACCAGCACCGGGCACCAATTCGACCCCGTCCTTCGACATGCGAACTTCGACGCCTGCATCAGTCAGGGCTTGCTTGAGTTTGTCGACCTCAGAGAAGTCCTTGGTTTCCATCGCTTTCGCACGGACTTCGGACAGTTGATCGGCAAAGCTGCTCAGATCAACTTGTACGATGTCCCAACCGCCAAGTGTGTCATCCAGAAGACCCAACACAGATGCCCCCGCTTTGAGCGATCCGGCATCTCCGGCCGCGGCTAAGCGGTGCAGTTCGGCCAGCGCACCGGCTGTATTCAAGTCGTCCGACAATGTGGCAATGATAGCCTCTGGGATTGGACCCGTGTCAGTGTCTTGGGTTATCGCACGCCATTTGCGCAGTGTGGTTGCCGCTTCTTCTGCTTTTTTCTCGGTCCAGTCCATCGGCTTGCGATAGTGCGTGGACAACATCACGAAGCGGATCACTTCGCCGGGCACGCCTTTGTCCAGCAGATCCCGCACGGTAAAGAAGTTGCCCAATGACTTGGACATCTTCTTGCCTTCGACCTGAAGCATTTCGTTGTGTAGCCAAACCTGTGCCATGCGATCCGTATCGTTGGCGCAGCAGCTTTGGGCGATTTCATTTTCGTGGTGTGGAAAGGTCAGGTCATTGCCGCCGCCGTGGATGTCGAATTCATCCCCCAGCAGCGCCTTGGCCATGGCCGAGCATTCAATGTGCCAACCCGGGCGACCGCGACCCCATGGGCTGTCCCAGCCCGGAAGCTCATCGTCTGAGGGTTTCCATAGGACAAAGTCCATTGGATCCTCTTTGAAAGGCGCAACTTCGACGCGCGCGCCTGCGATCATGTCATCGACGGACCGGCCGGACAGTGCGCCGTATCGGTCGTATTCCCGCACACGGAACAGGACATGACCGTCCTTGGCATAGGCAAACCCCTTGTCGATCAGAATTTGCGTCATCTCGACCATTTGCGTAACGTATTGCGTCGCGCGGGGCTCGTGATTGGGGCGCAGTGCGCCGAGCGCATCCATGTCGGCATGGTACCACCCGATCGTTTCATTCGACCGTTCGTGAACCAAATCCTCAAGCGAACCTGCCGCCCCGGCCTCTTTGCGGGCCAGAGCAGTCGCGTTGATCTTGTCATCTACGTCGGTGAAGTTGCGCACATATGTGACGTGATCGTCGCCGTAGATGTGCGTCAAAAGGCGATAAAGAACGTCAAACACCAGCACCGGTCTCGCGTTGCCCAGATGGGCGCGATCATAGACGGTCGGGCCGCACAAATAGAGCCTGACATTCGTCGGGTCGATTGGCTCAAACCGCTCTTTGCGGCGGCTCTTGGAATTGGTCAGATGCAAATGCATGGGCCGTCCTTCGCGATGGTCGCGGCGGGCTTAGCAACTTGCGCTTTGGATTGGAATAGAAGACCGCCCGCCGATAGCCGGGGGGATCCCGGCTGATGTCAGGTGATAATGCAGCAAATAGTGGGTGTGTGCGTCTTCATGACGTTGGATTAACACGAGCGTCAAAAAACAACAATGGTTTTGCAATGCGCTCCGGCGCGGCCGCGAACAGATTTGCTGTTCGGAAAAGAAAACGCCCGGAGCGAAAGCTCCGGGCGTTTCGAAATCTGATCGGACGTTGTCCGGATCGATCAGGCGAGAGCGATGTTTGTCGCGCTTTCGCGACCGTCGCGGCCTGCTTCCAGATCGAAGGTCACTTTCTGGTTGTCCTTCAGACCGGTGAGGCCTGCGCGCTCAACAGCCGAGATGTGGACGAAAACGTCTTTGCCGCCTGTTTCAGGCTCGATAAAACCGAAACCTTTGGTGGCGTTGAACCATTTCACGGTGCCGTTGGCCATATCCGTGTCTCCTTAAATTGCGCCGTTCGCATGATGCAACGGCCCGGCGTAGTCAGTGCAAGATCGAGTGCGCTGTAGCCGGTTAGGGAAGACAGGGGATCGATAGAGATAACGTAGCAAGGGGGCGTATGACAGCTTGCCGGTGACCTGTAAAGGATATTGCAGGGAGGCGGCGGTTTTGCGCGGGGATTGACGGAAGGGCAGAAACATGACCCGCTTGGCGAAAATTAAAGGGGCGAGACGTATGTCACTGATCACGACTGGTATCATCATGGGGCTGTTGGGAACCATCGCAATGGATGTTTGGGCGATGCTGTTGAACCGGTTTTTCGGTCAGCCGCTGCCAAACTGGGGCAATGTGGGCCGGTGGGCCGGGCATTTGCCATCTGGCACAGTGTTCCACGATGATATTGCGCAGGTTGATCCGATTGGTGGCGAAATCGGATTGGGCTGGGCCGTGCACTATGGCGTCGGCGTGCTTTATGGCGTGGCGTTTGTATTGATTGCTGGGCCCGCTTGGCTGGCCAATCCGAGTTTTGTGCCACTTTGGCTGTTTTCGGTGGCGACGATCGCTGCCGGTTGGTTTTTGTTGCAGCCGGGGATGGGGCTGGGGTGGGCCGCATCCAAGACGCCGCAGCCATGGAAAGTGCGCGTCATGGGGCTGCTGGCGCATACGGTGTTTGCCTTGGGCATGTGGATTGGCGCACTTGTGTAAAACGGACGGTGACGCCAGCCAGACAGGTTGCTATTGAACGCGTAGGGGCGGCTCGCGCCGCCCCCGTTCGAAATCTGCAGGTGCCTGTTTTTAGCGCGTGAATTTCTTGTGCTTCATGCGCGTTGGCTCCAGAGCATCAGCACCAAGTCGGCGCTTTTTGTCTTCTTCGTAGTCGGTAAAGCCGCCTTCGAACCATTCCACATGCGCTTCGCCCTCGAAGGCAAGGATGTGCGTGCAGATACGGTCGAGGAAGAAACGGTCGTGAGAGATGACGACCGCGCAGCCCGCAAAATCGACCAAAGCATCTTCTAGGGCGCGCAATGTTTCCACGTCCAGATCGTTGGTCGGTTCGTCGAGCAGAATGACGTTGCCGCCTTCTTTCAGCAGGCGAGCCATGTGAACGCGGTTGCGTTCACCGCCTGACAGCAGGCCGACCTTTTTCTGCTGGTCTCCGCCCTTGAAGTTGAAGGCAGAGCAATAGGCGCGGGAGTTCATTTCCGCGTCGCCCAGCTTGATCAGCTCGGCCCCGCCAGTGATGGCTTCCCAGACGGTGTCATTTGCGGCCAGATCATCCCGAGACTGATCGACATAGGACAGTTGCACCGTGTCGCCGTATTCCAGTGTGCCGGCGTCCGGCTCTTCATGACCCGTCAGCATTTTGAACAGTGTGGACTTGCCCGCGCCGTTGGGCCCGATGACACCGACAATGCCGCCCGGAGGCAGCGAAAAGGACAGATCTTCGATCAGAAGCTTGTCGCCCATGGCTTTCTTAAGGCCTTCGACCTCGATCACCTTTGACCCGAGACGCTGACCATTCGGGATGATGATCTGCGCACGGGACAGTTTTTCGCGTTCTGACTGATTTGCCAGTTCGTTGTACGAATTGATCCGGGCCTTTGACTTGGCCTGACGGGCTTTTGCGCCTTGGCGCATCCATTCCAATTCACGTTCAAGCGTTTTCTGCTTGGCCTTGTCTTCGCGGGCTTCCTGTTCGAGCCGCTTGGCTTTTTGTTCAAGCCATGCCGAATAGTTGCCTTCGTATGGGATCCCGCGGCCACGATCGAGTTCGAGAATCCAACCTGTGATGTCATCCAGAAAATAACGGTCGTGGGTGATGATCAGGCAGGTGCCCTTGTATTCAATCAGGTGGTTTTGCAACCAAGCGATTGTTTCGGCGTCCAGATGGTTTGTCGGTTCGTCGAGCAGCAGCATGTCGGGCGCTTCGAGCAGCAGCTTGCACAATGCGACCCGGCGGCGTTCACCGCCGGACAGTGTCGCGACTTCGGCATCGTCCGCGGGGCAGCGCAGCGCTTCCATTGCAACGTCGATCTGGCTGTCGAGATCCCACAGGTTCTGGCTGTCAATTTCGTCCTGAAGCTGGGCCATTTCATCCGCAGTTTCATCGGAATAATTCATGGCCAACTCGTTGAAGCGATCCAGCTTGGCCTTCTTCTCGGCAACGCCGAGCATCACGTTGTCCCGAACGTTCAGTGACTCGTCGAGTTTTGGTTCCTGCGGCAGGTAGCCGACTTTGGCGCCTTCTGCGGCCCAAGCTTCACCCGAGAAATCCTTGTCGATCCCGGCCATGATTTTCATCAAGGACGATTTACCGGCGCCGTTTACACCAACAACACCGATTTTGACGCCGGGCAAGAACGACAGGCGGATGTTTTCGAACACTTTCTTACCGCCCGGATAGGTCTTGGAAACACCATCCATGTGGTAGACGTACTGATAGGCTGCCATTGCTCTGCTCCCTGCGTCGCTTCGGAAATTCTTGGCACAGATAGCGAAGCGGCCGGTCCGGGGCAATGTGCTTTGCAGTGTTCCACGACCAACTGGTTGATGCCTGCCCTTGCCAGGCGTATCCATGGCATCCGACAGAGGGGAAACCGGATTGAATTTTGGGAACGGTATTGTCGTCAGGCCGCATATGCGGGTCGGATTGCTTGGCGGGTCTTTTGATCCGCCGCATGCCGGGCACCGGCATATATCCCGAATGGCTTTGAACCGGTTTGGTCTGGATCGGGTGATCTGGCTTGTCAGTCCGGGCAATCCGCTCAAGGAAAACGCACCGGCACCAATGGGTGATCGGCTTGCGGCTGCCCGGCGACTGCTGCACCATCCCCGCATTGATGTGAGCGACATCGAAGTGCGATTGGGCACGCGCTATACAGCCGAGACCCTGCAAGCCCTTCAGGAACTGTTTCCGCGTGTTGAATTTACCTGGCTGATGGGGGCCGACAACCTCGCGCAATTCCATCGGTGGAAAGATTGGCAACAGATCATGACGCGGGTACCGGTGGGTGTTCTGGCACGGCCGGGGCAGCGCATGGCTGGGCTGGGATCACCGGCTGCCAGAATTTTCAGGAATTCCAGACTGCATTCACGCCAAAGCGGCGCTTTGGCGGCGGGCCCGGCCCCTCTATGGTGTTTCTTGAATGTCCCGATGCTGGACATCAGTTCGACGCGTATCCGCGACCAAGGACATTGGGGCCGGAACCGGGTTGAACAAAGGCTCGGGAAAAAGTGAATTGCGCGTTGCAACTGTGCGCTTGTCCCATGACGCAGGAAAGGTTTAAATCCCGCGCATGACCAAGACCTTTTACAGACGCGTATTTCTGCAGACTTTGGGCGCATTTTCTGTGCTTTTGGGTGCCAAGCCCTTGCTCGCCGGCGCACCGGCAACGTCGCTTCGTCCGGTCAGTCGGTCCGAAGATTTTTTGCGCCAAATCCAACCACCTGCCGAAGCACTGATTGAACGGGCCAAACTGGGCGGCAGCGTTGGATTTTGTGTGGCAAGTGCCACCACCGGCGAAGTTTTGGAAACCCATCTTGCCGAGCGCGGGCAACCTCCGGCCAGTGTGGCCAAGGCAATTACAGCCGCATATGCGCTGGATGTGCTTGGACCCGGGTATCATTTCGAAACCAGGATTATTGCGACCGGCCCATTGGATGCCGAAGGCATCGTGCAGGGCGATCTGGTTCTTGCGGGGGGCGGAGATCCGACGCTGGATACCGACAAGTTGGCTGAGATGGCGGCGCACCTGAAGGCTGCTGGCTTAAACGGTTGTAGTGGCGCATTCAAAGTTTGGCAGGGGCATTTGCCCTACGCCGAAGAGATCGACGCCCAGCAACCGCCGCATGTTGGCTATAACCCGGCGGTCTCGGGGTTGAATCTGAACTACAACCGCGTTCATTTCGAATGGCGCAAGTCAGGTGCGGACTACACCGTCACCATGGATGCACGTAGCGAAACCCTGCGTCCTGCCGTGCGCGTTGCACGGATGCGGGTCGAGCCACGCAGCGCACCGATCTACACTTACAGCAATGCAAGCGGCCGGGATAACTGGACCGTGGCCAAGGGTGCTTTGGGCAATGGTGGTGCGCGTTGGTTGCCGGTTCGAAAACCTGCGCTTTATGCCGGTGAAGTGTTCCAAAGCCTTGCCGCCGCGCACGGGATCAAGCTTTCTGCGCCTCAATTGGTTGAGGGCAAACCAGAAGGCAGTGTGTTGGTCACCGTACAAAGCCCGCCCTTGCGGATCATTGTGCGCGATATGCTCAAATGGTCCACAAACCTCACTGCCGAAGTCGTCGGTATCGCGGCCACCCAGGCACGGGGATTGCCCGTATCGGGAAGCCAAGATTCGGCGAAGGCTATGAATGAATGGGCCAACACGCAGTTCGGTCTGTCGACCATGCAATTCGTTGATCATTCCGGACTGGGGGACCAAAGCCGGATCAGCGCATCAGATATGATGTCAGCGTTGCACCAATTGCGTCAGAAAACCGGGATCAAAGCCTTGATGAAGGGCTTTGCGATGCGGGATGAAAAGCGGAAGATCATCAAGGATCATCCATTGTCCGTTCAGGCCAAAACCGGGACGTTGAATTTTGTCAGCGGGCTTGCCGGGTATGTCGATCTTCCCGATGGCAGCGAACTTGTGTTCGCGATCTTTGCCGCCAATCTGGACAAGCGCGCCTCGCTCAGCGTGGAAGAGCGCGAAAGACCGCGCGGCGGCGTCGAATGGAACCGGCGGGCCAAGGCGTTGCAACAGGCGTTGATCGAACGCTGGGGCATCGTCTATGCCGCCTAAGTGAACAAGCAGGCGAAGTTTGATCCGCCCGCTTGCCTGTCACCCGGTCAGTTTTGAATGACGACCTTCATGTTCCGCTTGCCGACCTTCTGGGTCAGGCGAAAGAGCACGGCTGCGTGCTCGGGATGCAGGCGCACACATCCGGCGGATGCTGGCCGCCCCAGGCGACTGATCTGATTTGTGCCATGAATGGCATAGTTGCCGCTAAAGAAAATCGAGTAGGGCATCGGGGCGTTGTTGTACAAGCTGGATTTATGATGGCGCGAAAGCCACTTTGCTGTCCAAGCGCCACGCGGCGTCCATTTACCTTTGCGCGCTGTCGAGACTGGCCATCGGTAGGCGACTTTTCCGTTATGAATGACCGTCATTGTTTGAGATGAAACATCAACCTTTGCAACCAGTGGTGCGGCAATGCTGGCCATAGGAAGCAGGCTGATCATGACCACGCCAAGCGCGGCTACGAAGAAGCGGTTCATGGAAACCCTCCAGGATTCGAATGCGTTTTTAAAATTGGGTTGGCAGACCCTAGGTAAACTTTATCGAACCGGCAAAAATTCGCCAGTCAGAGAATCCAGACCCTGTTCAACTATTCTGACAGACTGAAAGAAAACGCACGAAGCCGGAGGTGTTGTTCAGGCGGGCATATGCCTTGCACGGGATCCGCGTTCGATCGCAGCTGCGTGCAGGCGGTCGATTTCCAACTCATAACGGATTTCTTCGAGCAAGCGCAGTTCTGTTTCTTGCAAAGTGCCGTCAGCTACGGCCACATCGCAGGCCAGGGCATAGGCGGTTTCAAACAGACGCTCCGGAAGATTGTCTCGGATCAGTCCAAACAACGCATCAAGGCCGTCTTCCTGTTCGAAGAGTTCGAAAACAATGCTGGACATGACGCGCACCCGGTCGGCGTCATAGTCTGCAAAGATCGGCAGGTTGTTCACAGCCGACTCGATCTTGACCAGTTCAGCGGTGCGCACTTCCGCATCAGAGGCAGAAATTGCGATCATCAGCGCCACGAGGCAGTCTTGTGGGCTGAGGGGGTGAGCAAGCTCGGACATTGGCTGGCCTTTCGGGGCAAAAGCATTGGTTCTTGTTCAATTTATTGACGCCGCCCCAGCGCCGCAATAGGAAGCGCGCTCAAACCGCCTTTTAGGAGAATTTCCGATGTCCGATCTGCGTGATGCCGCGATGAGCGCGAAAGCCTGGCCTTTCGAAGAAGCACGCCGGTTGGTCAAACGGTATGAAAAGGCACCGCCGGCGAACGGATATGTGTTGTTCGAGACCGGCTATGGCCCTTCGGGTTTGCCTCATATCGGGACGTTTGGCGAAGTTTTGCGGACAACGATGGTGCGTCGGGCGTTTGAGCTGCTCTCTGATATCCCCACCAAGCTGATCTGTTTTTCGGACGATTTGGATGGGATGCGAAAGGTGCCAGGCAATGTCCCGCAGCAGGACATGTTGCAGGAACATCTTCAGCGCCCGCTGACCTCTGTGCCGGATCCGTTCGGAACGCACGAATCCTTTGGCCACCATAACAACGCGATGTTGCGCAGGTTCCTTGATACCTTTGGGTTCGACTATGAGTTCTATTCGGCGCGCGAGTTCTATGCATCCGGCCAATTCGACGAAATCCTGCTGCTCGCGGCCAAGCGTTATGACAAGCTGATGGAGATCATGTTGAAGTCGCTGCGCGAAGAACGTGCCGCGACCTATTCGATCTTTTTGCCGATCCATCCGGAAACAGGACGTGTTTTGTACGTCCCCATGAAAAACGTGGATGGTGAAAAAGGCGAGATCACTTTCGACGATGAAGACGGTCGTGAGTGGACGCTGCCTGTCACGGGCGGGAATGTGAAGTTGCAGTGGAAGCCGGATTTCGGTGCACGTTGGGCCGCGCTCGGCGTGGATTTCGAAATGTATGGCAAGGAACATGCCACCAACGAAAAGATCTATGACGCGATTTGCCGGGCTCTTGGCGGCACGCCTCCGAACCATTTCAGCTATGAGCTGTTTCTGGACGATCAGGGGCAAAAAATCTCAAAGTCGTCGGGCAATGGTATTTCGATCGACGAATGGTTGACCTATGCCAGCACGGAGTCGTTGGCCTATTTCATGTACCAAAAGCCGAAAACGGCCAAGCGTATGTATTTTGACGTCATTCCAAAGGCTGTTGACGAGTACCATCAGCAATTGCGGGCGTATCCGACGCAGGATGCAAAGGCACAGGTCAACAACCCTGTCTGGCACATCCACGGTGGCGACGTCCCTGAAAGCAAAATGGTCGTGCCGTTTTCCATGTTGCTGAATCTGGCCAGCGCGGCCGGTGCCGAGGACAAGGATGCGATGTGGGGTTTCATTCGTCGCTATGCGCCGGACGCAAGCCCCGACACGCATCAGGATCTGGATCAGGCGGCTGGGTTTGCAGTCAAATACTACGAGGACTTTGTCAAACCGACCAAGGTGTTCCGGGCGCCCGATGAAAAAGAAAGAGCCGCGATGCAGGATCTGGCGGATCGTTTGCGGGCGCATGATGGCGAAACAGATGACGAAAGTCTTCAGACGATCGTTTTTGCAGTTGGCAAGGATCACGGGTTCGATCCTCTGCGGGATTGGTTCAAAGCCCTGTACGAAGTTCTGCTGGGACAAAGCCAGGGACCAAGGTTCGGCGGGTTTGTCGCTTTGTACGGCGTAAAAGAGTCTGTTGATCTGATTGAGCGTGGTCTCGCAGGCGAGCTGGGCTGACACCAGACTTTGACCTGCGGTCGGCGCGATCTACCCTTGGTTTAGGCCAAGGGAGAGAACAATGCGTAGATTTGTTTTGAGCTTGATCGCATTTGCAGCGATGACAGGCGCGCTTTGGGCTCAGGAAATTCTGAGCCCGGACCCGGAGATTGAAGCTACGATCGCGCAGCAAATCGAAGCCTTCAAGGCAGATGATTTTGATACCGCCTTTTCGTTTGCCGCACCCAATATTCAAAACATGTTCCGAACACCCGAAAATTTCGGAACAATGGTGCAACGCGGCTATCCGATGGTCTGGAGACCGGATGACCTACGTTTTGGCAATTTGACCGAACTTGGCGGGCGGTTTTTCCAGACTGTTATTGTTGTGGATGCTCAAGGCGTTACCCATGCATTGGCCTATGCGATGATCCGTCAGGACGGACAGTGGCGCATAGCTGGTGTTCAGTTCATTCCGCCGCCGGATGTCAGCGCATAAACCGACATTGGTGTTGCAACACCGACCGAACGGTCAGGCCAGAACACGTTAAGGATCGCTTGATATTTCCCTCTCCCACGCGGGGCATGCGCCTCAGTTTGAGGAAAGGGATCAGGATGAACAAAGCGATTACCGATGGTGTGGTTTTCATGCCCACAGCCTTTTCGCAGGATACTTTGGGGCAGTGGTCGCGCGGCGATGGCACACCCGGTTCTGCGACTTATTCCGGGTACGCCAGCGCAGCGTTTGTGCCCGCTGATCAGGACTTTGGCGGGTGTCTGGAAATTCAAAAAGCGGACAGCACGCAGCGTCTGCGGTATATGGGGCAAACCCCCATTTTGCCGGGGTGCTATCTGCGTATCACAGCCCGGGTAAAGGCCGTTGCCGGGGCACTGCCATCTGTTCGAATTGCTGCACGGCCGAGTATGTCCAACGGCGCGCTGGTGGGCGGGGTTGTGACAGAAGGAGACGCGGTTGCGCTGACGTCTTATGGCGAAGTTGTCGAAGTTTCGGCCATTGTCGGTGCGGGGAACCGGGGCGGTGTAGATATGGTTTGGGGCGTGGCCCCTGACTATGCGCATGTCGGGCTTGACCTGACTGGAGCCAATGGCGGCGTTGTGCGGATTGACGACATTGTGGTCGAGGACATCACTGGGGTTTTCCTGTCTGACTTGGTGAATGTCGTGGATGTCAGAGATTTTGGCGCCGTGGGTGACGGGACGACCAATGACAGCGCGGCCTTTGAAGCTGCCGATCAGGCGGCTAATGGTCGCCGAGTGCTGATTTCGGCGGGCACCTACTATTTGGCTAATTCGGTTGAGTTCAACAGCAGGGTGCAATTCGAAGGTCAGGTCACCATGCCGACCGACGCCATCTTGTCTTTGACCAAGAACTTCGATCTGCCAGCGTATATCGACGCATTTGGTGGCGACGAAGACATGGCCTTTCGCAAGGCCATACAATCCTTGATGAACAACGCGGATCACGAAAGTCTGGACTTGGGTGGACGGCGCGTTTCGATATCGGAGCCTGTTGATGTTCGGGCCATTGTCCCGAACCGGGCAAGCTATGCACAGCGTCGGGTTATCCGGAACGGCCAGTTGCGTGCCGAGGACAATGGCAATTGGACATCGTCCACAGTCACCAGCCAGGCGACGTACAGCGCGAGTAATCAGTCGCGGCTGACAAGCGTAAGTAATATCGCCAACATCGAAGTGGGCAGTCTTGTTCAGGGGGCCGGTGTCGGCCGCGAGATTTATGTGAAATCGATCAATGTCGGAGCGCAGGAAATCACGCTGAGCCAGCCGCTGTCAGATGCCGTTGGCCGGCAAAGCTATACCTTTACGCGCTATCGCTATTTGCTGGATTTCAGCGGCTTTTCGAAACTCGATAAGTTCGAACTCGAAGATATCGAATTTCAGTGTAACGAAGAAGCGAGCGGTGTGATGCTCGCGCCGCTGGGAACCATTATGGTGATCCGCAATTGTGTGTTCAATCGGCCCGGACATCGCGGGATCACCTCAATTGGTGATGGGTGTCAGGGTATGCTGATTGACCATAACCAGTTCATCAGCCGCGAGGGCGGCGTCCTAACGCAAAACAGGGTTGGCGTGGCAATCAATACAAACGCCAACGACGTGAAAATTCGCAATAACCGTGCAAGCCAGTTCCGACATTTTGCGGTTGTCAGTGGATCGCATGGTATCATCACCGGGAACCACTTTTTCCAAGGTGACGAAAGCGCAAATGGGATCAGAAGCGCCGGGATTGTTGTGTGCCTACGAGCTTGTAACACCCAGATCAACGGGAACTATATCGACAACTGCCATATTGAATGGACCAATGAACGCGAACCCGAGCCTGACTTTACCGGGGGTTTCGGATTTGCAGGATTGTCGATCACTGACAATGTTTTCCTCGCGTCGAATGTCGCACCATGGTTCAGTTTTATCGTCGTGAAGCCCTATGGCACTGATCATATCATCAATGGAATGAATGTTTCGGGCAACACGTTCCGCTGTGTGGGCGGAACGATCAACCGGGCAGAACGCGTCGATACCTCATTTGCTCCGTTGGACTATTCGCGGATGAAGAACGTCTATTTTTCCGGGAATACCTATCACAACATCGAACGCGGGTCGGAAAATCCGCTGTTGGTCAGGCATTCCCAGAATACGCATGCGCAGATTTGGGAAGTCGATACCGATGATCGTTTGCCGTTCAACGGATATGCCATGGAAGTGGAGAGCTTGGTCAACCGATCCCGGCCTCGGGCTGAAAACAACACCACACGCTACGACATGCCATACACCCAGACCCGTGAGGGACCTTCGCAAGACCGTGTTCATGTCGTCTGGTCAGAGCCCATTTTGGGAGATGTGACCATGATGGTCCGGATGGACATCTGAATCCGGTCGTATGAATTGCTCTGGCCGCCGTTTATCCAAAACGGCGGCCGTCTATGTAGAATTCTGGCCGACCAGATCTGTCGGCTCGAGCGTATAGGCCCGGCCGAAGCCACCATTGAGAAAGGCGGCTGTCACCTGAAACAGCAAGAATGAAAAGTCGCCAAACCCGACATAGAGCTTCGCTTTGGGTTGGTGCCGCAGGTAGTGGGCGGTGAGCGCGTTGTGTTGCGCGTCGCCATGGCGAACAAAGCTTGCCGTTGCCTGTAGCGTCAGCCTTGGATGCGTCAACGGATCACCTTTTTCTTCAGGCTCTCCAATGAGCAGGCTACAAATCGGGTTAGCCTTGAGTGCCTGTGTGTGCTGGCTGAGGTCTGAAACCAAAGACATCGGCAACCCATCCGGTCCGGGAACGACGGCAACACGACTGACCATTGGCGCATTGGTTTGTGTCTCAAGCACGGCCAAAGCACCAAAGCGCGCTTGATCGATCAAGGACCGTGCGAGGATGCGCGCGTCATCATCTGTTGGGCGGATCGGTGAAGTCATTGTGGAATGGTAGGCTGTGATACGGCTGTAGGCCAGTCTTAGAATGAGGCCCACACACCGACTTTCAACCCGAGACTGTCATCGCCAAAAAGCCCCCAGGAAGCGCCTGTTTCTAACTTCAGTCTGTCGCTGAGCGGAAACACATAGGAAGGCGCCAGCCGTGCAAACGGCGGGTCCGTCGCGGGATCGCCGGTTTGCAGTTGCAGAATAAGTTTATGATCGTTCGGGTATTTTCTGCCCCATGTGATGTCGACTTTGCTGTCAGATTTGCCATGCGTCACCCCGAATTCTGAAAAAGCATCAATAGAGATCCACCCATTTTTCAGCCCCCAGCCCAAGGATAGGCCAGGCCGGATGACAGTGTCGCCGGCGACCTGTCCGAAGCCCAGATGGGCTGAGATTTTCGGCCCGTCCTCTGCATTTCGTACAGGCAATTTGAAGAACAAGATGGTCTTGTCCTTGCCGGAGACCGAGCGACCAAGATCAAGACCAACGGTCAGCCGATGGTTCAGGCCGTACTCAAAGTAAAATGTATTGTATTGAATGGGTTCGAGTTTCTTATGGGTGAGCAATACATCCTTCGGCCAGCTGAGGCGAACCGAAGTTGCGGTAAAGCCCGTGCCTTTCTCGCGCGGCCATGCACCGGCAGATGCAGCCAGTGTTTGCGCAACAAAAGCGCAGGCGGTCAGGCATAATACGGCGGCCCATTTTCCGAGCATGTTACCTCCTTCGAAGCCAGTTTGTTGTCAGCATGGTTAAGGCGCGGTTAAGCCCGTTTGCGCGCCGAAAAAGTCGGGACTGGAAAGAAAAATGCTGCAGGTGCACAATGGAGGTGGATATTGAGGAAGAATCGATGGTCGGCAAAATCATTACAGTGGCTCAGCAAAAGGGCGGATCTGGAAAAACGACTGTTGCTGCTAACCTTGCTTTGGCGTTCCGCGAAGCGGGAAAAACCGTGGCGCTGGTTGATCTTGACCCGCAGGGTAGCCTTGGCCGATGGTTCATGCTGCGCGTTGAAGATGACCCGTCGCTTTGCGAAGGTCTGGATTTTTCGACCTCATCGGCTTGGGGGATATCCTATGAATGCCGAAAACTGGCTGATGCCTCTGACTTCGTGATCATTGACACACCGCCAAAGGCAGACAGCGATCTGCGCCCGGCTCTACGGGTTGCGGATCTTGTGGTGGTGCCTGTTGCCTCAAGCCATGTGGATCTTTGGGCGACGGAATCTGTGCTGGATCTGGCGGCCCGTGAGGAAAAGCCAGCCGCGGTCGTCTTGAACCGTGCGCGGCCGGGAACGAGGCTGGGTGGCGAAGTTCAGCAAGCGGCGTCCAAACTGGGTGCGGCTGTTTGTGAAACCAGCCTTGGCAACCGGGTTGGCTACGCCGAAGCGCTGGGCCGCGGGCGTGGCGTTCTGGAACTGCCCAAGAGCCCGGCACACGAAGAAATCCGCGCGCTCAAGGCGGAACTGGTGCAGCGGCTGGAAGCAGGCTAAAGCAGGCCGCAAAGGAGCCTGCAAATGACCGATACTGAAACACCGCTTGATCTGGCAGCGCTGGAAACTCTCATTCGCAGCGATTCTGCGTCAAGAGGTGAGCCGATTTCCAAGCTGGGTTATTTCTGCGCCCCGTTTCGGCCGGCGAACGGTCCTTTCTCAGACAAAGTTATCAAGGTCTACCGTGGTCTTGCCGATCCGGCGGCGTTGGATCGGTTGCATCAGTGCCATGATGATTATGTGCAGGCACTGAAAGGCGCAGCAGTGCCAATGCCGGACACTCAGTTCTTGCTGCTGTCGATGGAAGGCACCCGTATTCCTGTCATCGTGCAGCAGGCTTTGCCGGCCTCGTCCATGATGCGACCACAAATGCAAAATGGGGATCTGCCAGAAACACTGGAACTCATGGAAGCGGCAGGTCAGGTCATTGCGCGCTTTTGGCACTGGGCGGAACAGGCCCCGATGCGTATCGGGTTTCACCCGTCGATCCGGAATTTTGCCGTGCTGGATGGCGAAGCAATCTTCTTTGACACCTTCCCGCCGTTGATTCACTACAGCCGCGATGAAATGGGCAAAATGCTCCTGCAGTTTTCCGAGAAACGCTTGATGCGTTGGGTTGGTCCATTTCTACAAACCAAGGTGACCGGCATTCAGGATGAATGGTATTCCCCGTCAGAGACACTGGTAGGAATGGTCGGGTCTGCCTGCCGCCTGAGACCTGAACATGCGGCGGCCTATCTTGATTGGGGGCGCGACTTTGTTGGCCGGGAGATGAAGCCATGGGCCGAAGAGGCACTGGCCGGGCTGGATCGCCCACCAAAGCTGCCCGGCTATTGGACAGGGTTCCGCAAGGTGTTGGGGTTGCAGGGCGAACCGAACGTCTGAGGCTGTCAGCCGGGTTTGCCTGCGCAGTTCTGTAGCCGGGATTTTTGCTGACCGTCGCGATCAAAGTTATCCGGCGAAAGCCATGTTTCGAACCTTGCCTTGAGCGCGGGCCATTCGCTGTCCAAAATCGAAAACCACGCCGTGTCACGGTTCCGGCCCTTGTAGACGACAGCCTGGCGAAAAATGCCCTCGAATGTGAAACCAAGCCTCTGAGCGGCGGCGCGGGATGGCGCGTTCAGCGCGTCGCATTTCCATTCGTACCTGCGATAGCCAAGGTCGTCGAAGACGTGGCGCATCATCAGGTATTGCGCCTCTGTGGCAGCGGGTGTGCCTTGTATGACAGGCGAAAAATGAATGTAGCCAATCTCGATCACGCCATTGCCGGGGGCGATGCGCAGAAAGGAACAAAAGCCGACAGGTTTGCCCGCTTGCAGCACCGTATAGAAAAGCGGGTCGTGGCTTGGCACGCGCGCATCTGTCCATTCTTGAGCGTGCTGGATGGATTCAAAGGGCACGTCCTCGCCCAGATAGGTCCAACCGGCCGGATCCTTGAAGCATTCATAGAAACCGGGGGCATGGCTGCTGTGCATGGCCACAAGTTCCACCAGACGCCCACGTAGCGTCGTATGTGGCGGGGCAGGCCGCGGCAGCTCAAGTGAGACGGGCAGCCCGATAGGCTGCCCGTATTCATTCAAACGATGATCAGACATCACCCAAAGGTGCGCGACAGTGCGCCGTCGACCGCTTCGACGATCTGGTCGATGTCATCGCGGGTCGCGATCAGCGCCGGGCTGAAGCACAGGGTGTTGTTGTAGCCGGGAACCGAACGGTTGGTCGCGCCGATGATAACACCTTGCTTCATGCAATCACCAACAACGGCCTGAACCAGCTTTTCCGCAGCCGGTGCCCGTGTATCGCGATCTGCAACAAGTTCTGCGCCGAGGAAGAGACCCTTGCCGCGGACCTGACCGATAACGGCGTGCTTATCCTGCAATTCGCCCAAACGGCCCAGCATGTAGGCGCCCATATCCGCACAATTGTCGAGCAGGCCTTCGTCTTCGATAATGCGCATGTTCTCGATCGCTGCGGCCGGGCCTGCGGTGCAGCCACCGAAGGTCGAAATATCGCGGAAATAGTTCATAGGATCACTCGCGTCATCCTTGAACATCTCGAACACTTCTTCGGTTGTGGTCAGGCAGGCGATCGCCGCATAGCCCGAGGCAACCCCTTTGGCCATGGTCACCATGTCCGGCTCAATGCCAAACTGCTGGTAGCCAAACCATTTGCCGGTGCGCCCGACACCGCAAACCACTTCGTCGATGTGCAGCAGGATATCGTATTTGCGGCAGATTTCCTGAACCTTCTGCCAGTAGCCTGTTGGCGGTGTGATTACGCCGCCGCCGGCTGTTACGGGCTCAAGGCACAGGCCGCCAACGGTGTCCGGACCTTCGCGCAGAATCACCTGTTCGATTTGGTCTGCTGCCCATTCGCCATAGTTCTCGGTTGGAGCGCCCTGATCACCGGCGCGGTACTCAAGGCAGTGCGGCACGCGCACAAAGCCGGGTGTGTATGGACCATACTGCGCGCCGCGCTCGTCCTGACCACCCGCAGACAAAGTGGCAATCGTGGTGCCGTGGTAGTCGCGGTCGCGGTAAAGGATCTTGTGCTTGGCGCCGCCATAGCGCTTGTGCGCAATCTGGCGGATCATCTTGAAGGCCTTCTCGTTGGCCTCGGACCCGGAGTTGCAGTAGTACATACGGCTCTGGTTTGGCATTTTCGCCAGCAGCTTTTCAGCAAACAGAGCGCCGGGGATGGACCCGGCAGAACCTGCAAAATAGTTCATTTTGAGGATTTGATCGTAAACCGCTTTGGCAATCGATTCGCGGCCGTAGCCTACGTTGACGGTCCAAACGCCACCGGACACGGCATCCAGATGTTCTTTGCCATTCTGGTTCCAAACACGCATGCCTTTGCCCTCAACAATGATGTTGGGGTCGTTTGTTTCAAAGGGCTTATGCTGAATCAGGTGATGCCATACGTGGGCCTTGTCGGCTTCGACCACGTGGCTGAGATCGTTCTGCGAAAGCGTGCCGTCCATGTTCTTTCCTCCGAATGTCCAGCGCAGGCTGCTGTAGACTATCACATGCGGTACTTGATTGTGCATCCGATAGGGCCAGTTGGTTGGTGCCTGTATGGCCAAAAGCGATGTTTGCGTTGCCTGTGATGAGTTGATTTTCAAGCATTTTACATACATTTCAAACAGTTAATCGCTCCTCACGCCGCATGGCGGGTTCGAAAAGTCCGATTTCTGAGCAAATCGATGGGCGAAAATGATTGATAAGCGCGGAAATTTCCGTTCGGATCATTTTCATGCACCGCCACAAAGGCGGGCGCGGTCCGCGGGGCGACACCCGCGATCTGCCAAACACACGGACCGACCAACGGTCTGTGCAACACGGGAGTAGAAGAATATGAACCTGAAAACACATCTCATGGGTGCTGCTGCTGGTCTGGCCGTTCTGGCTGGCGCACAGGGCGCCATGGCCGCCGGTCACGGCGAAATCACTGTCGCGTACTTCCTCGAGTGGCCAATGCCGTTCCAGTACGCCAAGCAGATGGAAATGTACGAAGAGGAAATGGGCGTAGACATCAACTGGGTCAGCTTTGACACAGGTACCGCGATGTCCGCTGCGATGGCATCCGGCGACGTTCAGATCTCGGTCAGCCAAGGTGTACCTCCCTTCGTTGTTGCGACTTCTGCCGGTCAGGACCTTCAGATCCTCGACGTTGCGGTCAGCTACTCGGAAAACGACAACTGCGTTGTTCGTGAAGACCTCGAAATCGACAAGATGTCCGCAGGCGAACTGGCTGGCAAAAAGGCGGCTGTTCCGCTCGGCACAGCGGCGCACTACGGCTTCCTGAAGCAGATGAACCACTTTGGTGTTGATGTTGGCTCGATCGAAGTTGTCGACATGGCGCCGCCGGATGGTGCTGCTGCGATTGCTCAGGGTTCCATCGACCTGTTCTGTGGCTGGGGTGGCTCGCTGCGTCGTGCAAAAGAGCACGGCAACGTTCTGCTGACTGGTGCAGAAAAAGAAGAGCTGGGCATCCTCGTTTTTGACGTGACCGTTGCACCTGCTGGCTGGGCTGCCGAGAACGCAGACATGGTTTCCAAGTTCCTGGCAATCACCGCCAAGGCAAACGCCATGTGGGCTGACGAAGCGAACCACGCAGAAATGCTGCCGGTTATCGCCAAGGATGCGGGTATGGACGAAGAAGCGACCATGTCGACCATCTCAACCTTCATCTTCCCAACTGTCGAAGAGCAGCTGAGCGAAAAGTGGCTCGGTGGCGGCGCACAGGAATTCATGAAAGGCGTTGCAGACGTCTTTGTGAACGCCGGTTCGATCGACGCGGCGCTGGACAGCTACGCTGGCAACGTCAATGTTGGTCCGCTGCAGGCAGCGTCTGACATGTAAGACCCCTGGGGCCTGCGTGTCGCGCAGGCCCCAATCGCGGGCCTCCCTAGCGGGGGCCCGTTTTCATTAGACAAGGCCGCATGACGGGGGGCACACAATGAGCGGACTATCCATAAACAACATTTCCATGCGTTTCGATTTGCCAAATGGCGGATCGGTTCAGGCGCTCAAGGACGTGTCGCTGGACCTCAAGGAAGGCGAGCTGATGAGCGTGCTTGGCCCGTCGGGCTGCGGTAAGACGACGCTTTTGAACATCCTTGCCGGGTTTCTTGCGCCGACAGAGGGCGCGATCGAACTGAACGGCCACAAGGTCACGGGCCCTGACGCAGAACGCGGCATGGTTTTCCAGCAGGGCGCTTTGTTCGAATGGATGAGCGTACGGGACAACGTGAGCTTTGGACCGCGTATGGCGGGCAAACGCGAAGCGGAGTGGGGCAGCAATGTCGACCATCTTCTAGACGTGGTCGGTTTGCAGGACTTCAAGGAAAAGGCGGTCTATGAACTGTCCGGCGGGATGCAGCAGCGTGTGGCGCTTGCCCGGTGTCTGGCCAACGATCCTGATGTTATCCTGATGGACGAACCGCTGGGTGCGCTCGACGCGCTGACGCGCGAAAAGATGCAGGGACTGGTTCTCAAGCTTTGGAAAGAAACCGGCAAGACCATCATCCTGATCACGCACTCTGTAGAAGAGGCGCTGCTTTTGGGGGAACGTTTGTTGGTCATGGCACCGCGCCCGGGCCGCATTCATACCGAATACCGTCTGCCGTTCGCAGAAATGGGCGTTGGCGCTGATCTGCGCGAGGTCAAGAAACACCCCGATTTCAACATCAAACGTGAAGAGATCCTGGGCATGATTTGGGACATGGAAGAAGAAATCATGGGCCGGACGGAGGCAGCATCATGATCGTATTTGCCATCTATGTAGCGATCTTTGTCGCGTCATTTTTCATAGTGAAGTTCGTCGCGCGCAAGACGATCACGGACTACACCTCGCTCAAAACCGTGACATTCGGTGACGAAAGTGCGGTAACGCCCAGTCGGATTGCCTCGGTGATTTCGATCCTTACGATCTTTCTTCTTTGGGGTGCTTTCACAGGTTCCAAAATCGTTCCTGGGTTCCTGCACGCACCGGGCCCGTTTCTTGGCGATGCGCAGTTCACCTATACCGCCGAGGCGGATGGGCAGCAGGCTGATGATGCCACCGTGACCGTCCGGGTCTTCGAAGTCGGGACCGACGTTGAAGTGCCCGAGATTGAGCCGGGTGACGGATGGGCCAAGAACGACAGCGACACAGTGGGTGCCTGGCGCTCCGGCTTGATCCGGGTTGACCGAAACGATGAATTTGGACGCGATGCGGGCCACAAGATCGTTGCGATCAATGGCCAGCCGATCGAACCGGGTGCATCGGTGCAGACCGAGTTTGGCCGCGTTGGCATGTCACCCAAGGGCACACTGAACTTTGAGCCCAACAAAGGCTGGCAAATGGAGCCAATCTGG
Organism: Paracoccaceae bacterium; assembly: GCA_020630695.1. Lineage (GTDB taxonomy): Bacteria > Pseudomonadota > Alphaproteobacteria > Rhodobacterales > Rhodobacteraceae > Thalassococcus_A > Thalassococcus_A lentus. Next base: position 27,920 of record JAHDIS010000055.1, read on the forward strand.
CTGCCGCCGCCAGAAGCCGTTGTGGATCGTCTGGGTGAAATCGCCAGCGAAGGCTATCGCGACAGCACGCTTTGGGAACATTTGGGCTATTCGCTTTTCCGGGTTGTTGTCGGCTTCCTGATTGGTGCGGCTGTTGGCATTCCCCTCGGCTACGCAATGGGCCTGAGCAACTGGTTCCGCGGCTGGTTTGACCCGATCGTCGAATTCATGCGCCCGGTTCCACCGTTGGCTCTGATCCCGCTGGTTATCATCTGGGCCGGCATTGGCGAGACCGGCAAGATCATCCTGCTATTCCTTGCTGCCCTTTGGATCATGGCGATTGCTGCGCGTTCGGGCGTGTCGGGTGTCAAGATCTCCAAGGTGCATGCGGCCTACAGTCTGGGTGCAAGCAAGTGGCAGATCATGCGCCACGTTATCATTCCCAACTCGCTGCCCGATATCTTTACTGGTGCGCGGGTTGCCATGGGGGTCTGTTGGGGCACCGTGGTCGCTGCTGAACTGGTTGCGGCGGAAAAGGGTGCAGGCATGATGATCATGGTTGCGTCCAAGTTCCAGCTGACTGACATCGTGATCATGGGCATCATTCTGATCGGTGTGATCGGGTTCGGTATCGACATGCTTATGCGTGCGGCTGAACGTGCGCTGGTGCCTTGGAAGGGCAAAGGCTGATCGCCTCATCCAAAAGGTAAAACAAAAAGCCCCCGGTCTTTCCGGGGGCTTTTTTGTATTGTTCGATCCCCGGCTGAATAAGGGCAGGGCAATGGCGTCGGACTTAGCTATCGCCTTCGGTGACAGTATCGGCCGCTTCTGAGCTCATCCCGTCCAGCATGGCCATAAGCGCAGTGACCTGCCCATCCAACCAGAGCCTTAGCGCATCAACCTGCGCGACATAGGCATCCAATGTCGGTGCCAATGCGGGAACAGCCTCGGCGATTTGTGGCGCGAAGATGTAGATCGCGATGGCAATCGCAGCGAGCAAGACAATCAGCACAAAAGCGCGGCCAAACCCGCTGCGGGGTTGCGGCTCATCCTCAAGCTCGCGCCGTTCGGCTTGGTCGACCGCACGCGGCTGTGTTTCCGTGCGCAGGGTTTGGTTGATCTCTTCGACGTCGGGCAATAGCTGCCGGCGCGAACCAGCGGCGGCAGCAGCAGCCAGTGCTGCGTCTCGTCCGGACTCAATCGGTGCTTCGGCAGGGCCTGCGTCGGGCGATTGTTCGCCGCGCATGATGGCCATTCTTTCGCGGGCTTCGCGTGCTCGACGGGCCTGTTCGTCCTCGTCCGGCTCTGAGAGGCCCAGATCAGGCTGGCTTTCAAAGGCGCTGGCCTCGGCGGCGCGTTGCCGGCGTTCATGCTCGCGCTCTTCGCGCAAAAGCTCTGCAACTTCCGGATCCAGTTGCCGTGCTCCGGCTTGTTCGGGCATCGGTGGCGGCGGCGGAGTTTGCGCCGCGACAGGCTGCTCAGGTTCGTATTCTTCGGGCTGGCGCGGGGCGACAGTCGGGTTTTGCACGGCGTCTTGCGCCTCGGGCATCGGGGATTGAACCTGTTGTTCCTGCCAGTCGTCCGGTTCGCTTTCGTCCGGCTGCCAAGCAGGGTCTGGAATGGGTTGGTTCAATTCCTCGGCCAGATCCTGATCGTCGTCAGGATGATTCTGAAACCAGGTATGTCCGCAGTTCGAACACTGCACATCACGACCGCCCTGCGGAATCACATCCACGGGCACTTCGTATTGCGCTGCACAATTTGGACAGATCAGCCGAATTTTGCTCACGTTCCCTGCTCCCAATGGCTCCAGAGCCTTTTTTCCACAATAGGTTGCCGAGGCAATGGGGAAAAGTCCTTTCCGACATATGCCGCTCATTGAAACCTTTGCGTTGCTCAGGCAAAACAACTGAGTGCAGGGCAGGGGCGTGGCCAGTGATCGAGCTTGAGAATGTTGCCTATAGTTATAGCGGCGAAGCGCTGCTGGAAGGGCTGTCGCTGTCTCTGGCGCCCGGATCATTCCATTTTCTCACGGGTCCTTCGGGATCGGGCAAGACCACGTTTCTCAAACTGTGTTACGGCGCGCTGCTTCCGACCGGTGGTCGGCTTTCGCTGTTTGAGCAAAATCTGGCAGGCATGAACCGCGATGATGTTGCGATGATGCGCCGGCGCATCGGCGTGGTTCATCAGGATTGCCAGTTTCTGGATCATTTGCCCGTCGCCGAAAACATTGCCCTGCCGTTGACCGTTTCAGGGCAGGCGAGCCCGGATCAAGCCGGAAACCTGAATGAACTGATGACCTGGGTCGGGCTGACTGAACGCGCCGATGCGCTGCCACCAGAACTGTCGGGCGGGGAACGTCAGCGCGCCGCGCTGGCGCGCGCGTTAATCTTGTCACCGGACGTCATTCTCGCGGATGAGCCTACAGGTAATGTTGACTGGGAAATGTCCCAGCGGCTTTTGCGACTGCTGATCGAGCTGAACAAG
>JAHDIS010000056.1 GCA_020630695.1 Paracoccaceae bacterium
TGATCGCCTGTTTCTAGTAGGCGGCAGTTGGAGGGCCTTGGCTCGCATCGACATGGAGCGGCGCGGATACCCTCTGCATGTCTTACATGAATATCGAATGGATGCTCAGGCAGTGCGCGACACCATTGCCTTTGTGCAGGATCAGGATCTCGAACAACTGCGCTCGGTTTGCGGCATTTCCAGCTCACGTATGGCGCTGGTTCCCTATGCCTGCGAAGTGTTGGGCCCGCTGATCGATACATTCCGGCCAAAAGACATTGCCATTTCATCATACGGCATCCGTGAAGGTATGCTCTATGAACAAATGCCGGATGACCTGCGGCAGCGTGATCCCCTGATCGAGGCCTGCCGGTTTGCGGAACGCAAGGATGCGCGCCTGCCGGGCTTTGGGCGCGCGCTTTACAAGTTTATTCTGCCACTGTTCCGCGATGATGTGGCTGATCGCTTGCGCTTGGTCAAAGCCGCCTGTTTGTTACACGATGTGAGCTGGCGTGCGCACCCGGACTATCGGGCAGAAGTCTGTTTTGACTATGCAACCCGCGCCAATCTGGGGGGCCTAAAACACTCGGAACGGATCTTTTTGGGACTGGCCCTGCTGCACCGTTACCGCAACAAGCGCGAAGGCACACGCTTTGAGGGCCTGTACGATCTGATCAGTGCAGAGGCCCAGCAGCATGCAGAAGTCTTGGGCAAAGCCCTGCGTTTTGGGGCGATGCTCTGGATGGTTGACGAAGACCAACGGCAGGCCCGGTTGGAATGGCAGTCCAAGACCAAAACGCTGCGCTTGCATCTGGCCGAACATGCGGCGCCGCTCTATGGCGAGGTGACCGAGGCGCGGTTTAACTCTTTGGCGACTGCACTGGGCGCCGTCGAAACCGAGGTGCTGTTTACCTGATCCTTCGGTGGGTTTGGCTCAGCCGGCAACCACGCGGCGCGGTCCGTCCGTCACAAATCGCATCCCGAGTAGCAGGGCCGCAACGGCCAGTCCGAGCGTCAACCCCAGCCAAACACCCACACCTGCCAGACCAAGGGGAAATGCCAATAGCCACGCCGCTGGCATGCCAACACCCCAATAGGACACGGCAGCCACAATCATGGGAACCCGCGTATCCTGCAGCCCTCTGAGAAGGCCAAGGAAAATAACCTGCGCCGCATCCGCCAGCTGGAACAAGGCTGCCATCATCAGCAATCCGCGACCAATTTCGATGATCGCGGCGCGATCTGGGTCGCTGGGATCCAGAAACGCGCCCAGCAAGGTTTCGGGCAAGAGCAAGAACAGCGAAACGGAAAAAGCGACACCCATGGCGCCCAGCATGAGGACCGCCCGGGCGCCCATCGTCAAATGACGGGCATCCCCTCTGCCCAGCGCGTTGCCGGCCCGAACGGTAGCCGCGTTCGATAAGCCCAACTGGATCATGAATGTCGCGGTTGCGATCTGAATTGCGATGCCATGTGCCGCCAATGCGATTGTGCCCAACCATCCCATCAGAACGGCAGATCCCGCAAACAAGGCAACCTCGGCCAAAGATGTCAGCCCAATAGGCCAGCCAAGCCGGAAAACCTGCGCAAACATGTCCCAATCCGGGCGCCAGAAGCGCACAAAGAGCTGATGTTCCGGCAGCCTGCGCAATGCGTAGGCAACAACCAGAACCAAGGCGACAATGTTTGATGAAACCGATGCCAGCCCGGCACCGGCAATACCCAGTTCAGGCGCGCCCCAGTTTCCGAAAATCAAAGCGTAGTTTGCAATCACATTGGCGACGGCAGCCGCCAGCGTGATCCAGAGCACAATTCGCGTATGCTCCAATCCGGCCAGATAGCTTTTGAGAACCATCACACCCAAAGCAGGCAGCATCCCCCAACCGGCCACACGCAGATAGCTTTGCGCCATCTGAGAAATCTGATCGGTTTGGCCAAGCGCGCGGAATATAGGTTCGGAAAACCACTGCAACGGCATGAATACCGCGAAAAACAGGCCCGATAGCCACAGCGCCATGCGCGTAGCGCGCCGGATCTGAGGATCATCCTGTTTGGCAGCATAGGTTGCGACCATCGGCATGATGGCCCAGGCGAAACCGGAACCAAGCAAGAGCAACGTAAAGAAATAAGAATGCGCGAGGGTCAGTGCGGCCAGTTCCGGAACGCCGTACCAACCGATCATGATCGTGTCCGTCAAACCAATGGCAAATTGCGCCAAATGCCCACCGACCAACGGCAGGCCAAGCGTCAAAACGGCACGTGTATGGCCGGAAAAACTCAACTGGGTCTGGGACATTGAATGTGCTTAGGGCTTTGCGATCAGCGGTGCAAGCATGTGCGTTCTGACAGCCGGGGCAATCAGGCCACTGTGCGCAGCAGCAATTGCAAGGCAAGCGCGGCAATAACAGCACCGGCCACCGCTTCGACCAAGCCCAAGATCCTGAGACCGCCGTTTCCGCCGACCCCATCGGCCAGCCGGTTCAACGCTCCTTCCCGCAGTGTGACTGCGGCAATCGCCACGGCCACAGTGACCGAGGCTGTGCCCAATCCCATTGCAAATGCACCGGCGATACCAGCCAGTTCGATACCCATGCGCCACGTCAGGATCAGCAGGAACAGCGCCCCGGTGCAGGGACGGATGGCAACCGCCAGAATAACCGCCATCGCACTGCGCAGCGATGTCGCCCCTGCCGCCTGTTCGATGGTTGGACCATGAGCATGGCCGCAGGTGCTGCAAACATCCCCATGCCCTCCAGAGTCGTGAGAATGGTCATGGTCGTGGGGGTGATCGTGGCCGTGATCATGCGAATGATGGTGAACAGCCGGCGCAGACCTCAGCTTGGACAACCCGCGCCAGAGCAGCCACATTCCGATCAAACCGATCGCCCCATAGGATACTGGCGCGAAAAACCGTTCGGCGGCCCCTTCCATATCGGTACGTCCCCACCCGAGAACCCACACCGAACCGTAGACCAACAGCACGGCCGCTGCGGCTTGGGCAAGCGAAGAAAGAACTGCCAAAACGGACAAACGCATGATCGGCACACGGCGTGCCACACCGTATCCGCCAATCAATATCTTGCCATGGCCAGGGCCTGCAGCATGAAAGAAGCCATAGGCGAAGCAAACAGACATCAAAGCCAGCATGGCTCCCGGCTCACCCGCGCGCAGCGCCCTGAGGCCACGCGCCATGGCATTTTGCGCATCGCGCTGACCATCGGCAGCAGCCGACCCGATAACATCAGCCCCACCAAAGCCCCAAAGCCAAACAGCAAGCGCCACAACGCATAGGGCGAAAATCAGGAGGAAGGATCGCATGACAGCCGCACCCAATCAGCAAAATGGATACCGACCTTCATCTGTTCAAAAACATCTTCGGGCACTGAATTCAGCTCGTCTTCTATCGCTTTTGCTGCCGCGTCCGGGTCATATTTTTCGACGGCAGCGCTGCAGCCACCCTCGACAACCACGTTGGAATCCAGCGCATAGGCCACATAGTATGTCGGATCGTACTGCTGCAACTCGAGACCCGCGGCAGGCACATCAGGCAAACGGCGCACATGTCGGGACACGATGCGCCCCTGATCCACGGCGATTCCGGTGACTTCGGGCATCGCCAAGTCCAGCTTTGTGCCATTCGAATAGGCATATAGATCGCCCTCGAACCCTTCGGGCCAGACTTCGAAATCGAAGCCGCGAAGACGGCCCAGCTCGGCCTTGGTCAGAACACCATCACCGTCGGGGTCCAACTGCATGTCTTCAAAAATCAACAACGAAAAGAAGTCGTCATAGACCCAAGTGACTTCGACCGATTTTGCCCGGCCATCTTCGACAAAGATCCGCAGGCTGCTGTCGACAAACACATGAGGATGAGCCTGTGCCAAAGGCACGCAGACCACTGCACCCAATACGGCCGATGAAATGAGATGACGCCTGTTCATGTAACTGAGCTAGGCGGTTCCTCGCCTTCGGGCAAGAAGGAACACGATAATGGGCGAATTTGTGCTACAATCGCGCCCAAGCATTTTGCATCCGCCGGAGTCAGCCAATGGCACACCCCGTCGAGACCAAACACCTTTTCAATGACGCTCGGGCTTTTCTGGATGATCTGGCCGCAAACAATTCGCGTGCGTGGTTCAAACAGAACAAGACCCGCTATGACAACACCCTGAAACGCCCAGCCGAAAGGCTGATGGCTGACCTGGCCGTCCCCCTGTCGCGCTCTTATGGGGCGGGGCTCAAAACCAAACTGTTCCGCCCTCACCGGGATCTGCGGTTTTCCGAGGACAAGACGCCTTACCATGTCCACCTGCATATGATGTGGTCGCTTCCGGATGGGCGGGCCTGGATGTTTGGCATTGCGCCGGACTATGCCTCGTTTGGTGCGGGGATCATGCAATTCACCCCGGAACAGTTAACCCGCTGGCGCAATTTGATCGCCGAACCCGATGGCGCGGAACTGGAATCCATACTGGATGCCGGGGTTTGGCGAACCAGCGAAGCCGAGCTCAAAAGAGTACCGCCGCCTCATAGCACCGAGCATCCACGCGCGGGCTTGCTACGCCGCAAGAGCCTTGTCGTTTGGCAGGACGGGCTTGATGAACAGCTCCAATCAGATGCCCTTGCGGCCCTGACCAAGGCGGCGCAATCTGCCGATCCGGTAATGCGCTGGCTGGAGCACCATATCTGACCTTTGCAATCGTGATAGTCTGGGCAAATCTTTGATGCTGTGCACCCTGTCGCATTGCGCTTTGCGCCCAAATCGGTAAGAAAAGCATACCAATACTGCAAAAAGGCTCAGATATGCCCGTCATTACGGAAATCGCCGACCTGAAACGCATCTACAAACGGCGCGTGCCCAAAATGTTTTACGACTACTGCGAAAGCGGCAGTTGGACCGAACAGACCTTCCGGGAAAACAGTTCGGACTTCGACGATATTTACCTGCGGCAGCGTGTGGCCGTCGATATGGCAAATCGTTCGACCCAGACACAGCTGATCGGACAGGATGTGACGATGCCTGTCGCGCTGGCCCCGGTCGGTCTGACCGGCATGCAACACTACGACGGTGAAATCATGGCCGCCAAGGCCGCCGAGAAATTTGGCGTGCCATACTGTCTTTCGACCATGTCGATCTGCTCCATCGAAGATGTGGCGGCCAATACGAACGCTCCGTTCTGGATGCAGGTCTACACGCTCAAAGACGACGATTTCATGCAGCGGCTGTTTGATCGCGCGAAAGAGGCCAAATGCTCGGCCGCTGTGATCACGGTCGATTTGCAGCTTCTGGGCCAGCGTCACAAGGACCTAAAGAATGGCCTGTCCGCCCCGCCCAAACTGACGCCCTCTTCGGTTGCCAACATGATGACCAAGGTTCAATGGGGTCTGGGCATGCTGTCTACCAAACGACGGTTTTTCGGAAACATCGTTGGCCATGCCAAGGGCGTAAAGGATCCGTCATCGCTGTCCAGCTGGACTGCGCAGGCCTTTGACCAGTCCCTGAACTGGGACCGTATTCGCGAGTTCCGCAAAATGTGGGATGGCCCTTTGATCATCAAGGGCATCATGGACCCACGTGATGCATTGGAGGCCTGCAACGTTGGCGCCGATGCGATCGTCGTTTCCAACCACGGCGGCCGCCAGCTGGACGGTGCTTTGTCGTCCATTCGCGCTTTGGAGCCTATTGTCGACGCGGTTGGTGACAAGATCGAAGTGCATATGGACAGCGGTATTCGATCCGGTCAGGACGTGCTGAAAGCCTGCGCCATGGGCGCCAAGGGTGCGTGGATCGGGCGAGCCTATGTTTATGGACTGGGCGCACACGGCCAAAAGGGTGTCACACAGGCACTGGAGGTCATCCACAAGGAACTGGACAGTTCGATGGCGCTGTGCGGACATCGAAACATCACCGGCGTTGATCGGGACATCCTGATGGTGCCCAAGGGCTTTTCCGGCGACTGGTCCTGATTGCCCGGAATACGACCAGACCAATGGCTCTGCATTGCACTGCGCGCAGATTGCAGAGCCAAACCACTGGACAAGGGCGCGCCCTGCGGCAAATCTGATGGCACACAATCGCAGGGGAACAACATGAAGCTTCTAACCACTACCGCCTTGGCCGTGACACTGGCAACCGGCGCACTGGCGCAAGGCGACTGTGCCGCTGGCAAGACAATCACCGACGGCACTCTGACCATCGCGACCGGCAATCCGGCCTATTATCCATGGGTCATGGACGACGCCCCCGAAAGCAAACAAGGGTTTGAGGCCGCTGTCGCCTACGCTGTTGCCTCTGAAATGGGGTTTTCCGACGAACAGGTCACATGGGTTCGCACCAGCTTCGACCAGTCGATCCAGCCCGGCGCCAAGGATTTCGACTTCAATCTTCAGCAGTTCTCGATCACCGAAGAACGCGACAAGATGGTCGATTTCTCACAGCCCTACTACACATCTCCGATGGCCGTACTGACGACTCAGTCGGTGATTGATGGCGGCGCAACCGCATCCGTCGACAGCCTCAAGGGCCTGATCTGGGGCGCAGATGCCAACACCACTGCGGTTCCCATGCTGCAAGACCTGATCCAGCCTGAAAAAGATCCGCTGCTCTACGGGGATAACACGGACGTCACAGCGGCCATGCAGGCCGGGCAAATCGATGCCGCGTTGTTTGATTTGCCAACCGCGCTTTACCTGTCTGCCGTGGTGGTCAACAACGGCGCGATCCTGGGGCAATTCCTGCCAGACGCGGCACCGAACCCTGACAATTTTGGCTTGCTCATGGAGGAAGGCAATCCTCTCAAGGAATGCGTTGATGCCGCGATCTCGTCGCTGAAAGACAGCGGCAAACTCGCAGAAATCGAAGCCCAGTGGCTGCAGGAAACTACAGGCGTCCCTGTAATCCGCTGACCACCGCTTTGGTGTTCAAAATACTTCGGGGGTGAATTGGCCGCCGGCCAAAAAGGGGGCAATGCCCCCCGCTCCTACCCTTAACTGAGGCGACATGACCCAGACACTTACCCGCCGGCAGGCTTTTGAGGCGCGACAGCGCAGACGTGCCACCACCTTGGCCGTCGGCTCAACAGTTGCCGTATTGGTAGCATTGGTGGTGCTGATCCCGCTTGCCCCGGGTTGGGAAGCCGTCAAGCGCAGCTTTTTCAATGCCGAGGTGTTTGCCAAGACGTTTCCCGGTCTTCTGAATGCCTTCGTGCTGGATGTGGCGATCTTTGCTTGGTGTGCGCCGCTGATTGCGCTGCTTGGTTTGGCTGTCGCTCTGATGCGCGACATCCGAAACCCCGCCCTTTATCCACTGCGCTTGCTGGCAATCCTGTACACCGATGTGTTTCGTGGGTTGCCGGTTATCCTTGTGATCTACCTGATCGGCTTTGGCATCCCCGGCCTCGGCCTGCCGCGACCTTGGAATTCGCCTTACATCTGGGGCAGTCTCGCGCTGATCCTTGTCTATGCGGCTTATGTTGCCGAGGTCATCCGCTCTGGTATTGAAAGCGTCCATCAAAGCCAGCGCTCGGCTGCATTGTCGCTCGGGCTGTCGCCATCGGACGCCATGCGGTTTGTCGTGCTGCCACAGGCCATCCGACGGGTCGTTCCCGCCAACATGAATCTGTTTATCGCCTTGCAAAAGGATGTGGCACTGCTGTCCTTTATCGGCCCGGTCGAGATTTTTCGGCAGGCGGGCGTCTACAAATCGCTCATGGCCAATTTCACGCCCTATGTTGGCGCTGCGATCATCTTTCTGTGCCTGACGATCCCGGCCACACGCTATGCCGACTACCTGATGAACCGGCAGCGAAAGGCGCGCAGCTGATGGTCTTGCGACTTGAAAACATCCAGAAATCCTTTGGCTCGAACGTGGTTCTGGATGGCATTGATCTGGAAATCGGCAAAGGTCAGATGGTGTGTCTGATCGGCGCCTCGGGGTCGGGGAAATCAACCCTGTTGCGCTGCATGAATTTGCTTGAACCGATCGACGACGGTGCGATCTGGCTCGACGGGCAGGATATTTCCGAACCGGGCCTCGATCCGCAGCCTGTGCGGCGCAGAATTGGAATGGTGTTCCAATCCTTCAATCTCTTTCCGCATATGACCGCCGCTGAAAATGTCATGCTGGCACCGCGCCGCACCAAAGGCCTGAGCCGTGACGCTCTGAATGCGCCAGTCTCCGCCTTGTTTGAACGGTTCGGCCTTGCTGACAGGATGGATCACTATCCCGATCAACTGTCCGGGGGCCAGCAACAACGGGTTGCGATCGTGCGGGCGCTTGCCATGGAACCTGAGGTAATGCTGTTCGATGAGATCACCTCGGCGCTGGATCCCGAGTTGGTGGGCGAGGTTCTGGACGTGCTGCGCGCGTTGCGCATGCAGGGTATGACCATGGTTCTGGCGACACACGAAATGGGTTTTGCGCGTGAGCTGGCGGATCTGGTCTGTTTTTTGGACAACGGGCGAATCCTAGAGGCCGGAACCCCATCCCAGATCTTTGAAACTCCCGAACAAGATCGGACAAAGTCGTTCCTGTCCCGCGTGTTGTAAATCGCTCTAGCCCAGCGGATTCGCGGTCTAGATGCCCCAACATCCGCCTCTTGGCGGCCAAAAGGTAAGGTTTTCGTTCGTTGACAGGTTGCCCCTGCGTGAACGAACATCACCACAGTTGTTTGTTTCGATTTATTGCTGATGGGGGATCCCGTGCGAAAATACCTTGCTATGACCTGCCTCGCTGCTGCCCTGAGCGCGCCAATGACGGCCAGCGCTCAACAGGACTTCGTCGGCTTCGATTCTGCCAGTTTCGGCAACGTCGTGCTGAACAAGAACCAGTCAGCCGGCGACAACGACATAACGTTAGAGCTGTCAGTCGGCAGCTATAACAACGAGAGCATCACAAACTATTCGACCGACAGCATTTTTGCACGCATCGGATTGTCTGTAGGGCGCCTCGATATTTTGACGGACAAGGGCATTTTCCCCTGTACGGCCTTTATTGTCGATGAAGACCACCTTCTGACCAACCATCACTGCGTGCCGGGCATTCTTGACAACGAGCGCACCGGGGCAAGCCGGATCGAAGCGGTGCAGTTTGTCGCCGGATACCGACAGACCGGCGTTGAAGAAGGAACAAAGACCTACGTGGTTCTGCCGACACCGGTCGAGTCGCATAAGGATCTCGACTATTCGCTGCTGCGTGTGATGGGCAATCCTTCGGCCGAGTTTGGCAAGCTGAAGCTGTCTGACAAAGAACCAAAGGACCGCGACCCCTATTGGGTGATCGGGCACCCCATGGGCGAAGCCCAGCGTATCAGCCGCGAAAAATGCGGCGCAAACAGTCCTGCAGTATCCAAGAAACGGTTGCTGCATACCTGCGATACTCTGCCCGGAAACTCGGGCTCGCCGGTGATTGATGCATCTTTGCAGATGGTTATTGGCCTGCACCACGCGGGTTCCAAGAAAGACAGCGTGAACTTCGCAATCCCGATGCGGGAAATTCTGGACCGCTCTGAAGTGCTGGAAGCGGCGCTTGTCGGTGTCGGCGGTGGCGGCGGCACACGCACGGATGAAACGCCGATCGACAGCGCGGCTGATCCGTGTGACGCGATCTGGAACGAAGCCAAGGCGTTTAACCAGTGCTTTGGCTATGAGGCCTATCTGCAAACTTGTTCGGCCCATGCCTATGCACCCTTCGCGCAGAACTATCTGCAAACCCAATGCAAGGAAGCCCCGGTCGACACAGTTGAAAAGCCCGTTGAACCGCCAAAGGTGGTGGAAACACCAAAGCTGCGCCCATGGTGCGCGGATAGCGGTATGTCGGCAACCGAAACGGCGATCTGCGGCAGCGCCTATCTCGCCAATCTGGATGCCGACCTCGACGCAGCCTACAAAGGTCAGTCCGGTCGCAGCACGGCGGCACAGCAACGCGCATGGCTGTTGTCCGAACGTGATGCCTGCGGCGCATCGGTCAGCTGCATTGGACAGGCAATCATCAATCGTATCACCTATCTGAACACGCCAAACGCGCCTGCTCCGAAACCAGACAATAGTGGCGTTCGTGTCATCGCTGGGAACTACAACCTTGGCTCGAACAACTGCTATTTCATGGTCGCCTCACGTCAGAGCATTTCTGCGGCGACCGCGTTTATCAATCAGCGGTTCCCGGGTCGCAGCGGCATTCGCATGTTCCAGTCGAACAACGGGTACTACGGTGTAGCGGTCGCAACGCTCAAGCGTTCCGAGGCTGCTTGGCGTATCCAACAACGAGTTTCGACAGGCGAAGTGCCCAGCGACAGCTACTGCTCTGGCGGTGCGAATTTCGTAGCCGAAGTGTTGTGGAACGGCGGCAGTTCGGGCGGCGGCGGCGGTGGCGGCACGGTCGAAAAGACCATGTGGGTCAACAGCTCGGATGGTGAACTGAATGTGCGCACCGGCCCCGGCACGAACAACAGCATCATCACCGTTGTTCGCACAGGCAGCACCGTTGTCGTGATCGGCAACTCTGGCAAGTGGTCACGGATCCGGATCCCGGACGGCCGCTTGGGCTGGGTCTACACCCCCCTGCTGTCCAGCACCAAAGTCAGCGCCAAGCGCACGTGCTGGGCCAATGTCGTCAAACTCAGCCCGCGCTCACACGGTGGCAACAACAGCTTCCTGTCGATGCGGACAGGTCCGAGCACACGCAACCAGAAGATTTCCGAAACCTATCTGGGTGACCGGCTCAAGGTTCTGGCGCGCTCCAATGGTTGGGCCAAGGTCCAGTGCTGGTCCGGTGGCTGCAAGAACCCCAACTGGGGCCAGGCAAACGCAACCGGCTGGTCCTCACAGAAATACCTGTCGATCAGCTGCAACTGATCGCTGCGACGAGACGAAAAAGGAGATTAGAAATGAAACCCATTACCATGATACGGGCATCGGCCCTGGCGATGGCAGCCTTTTTCGCTGCCCCCGCCTACGCCAATGACGCGATGCCTCTGCCCGACGATGCCACGGAAATGGAGACGGCAGCCTATGCCGTTCTCGACAAACACTGTGCGCGGTGCCATCAGGATGGCGCCTTGAAGGAAGGCATGACCAAGGCCAAGTCCGGCTTCGGTCACGTGCTCGACATTCGCCGTCTGGCGCAAGACCCCAAGTTTGTTCTGCAAGGCAAGGCTGACAGCTCCAAACTGCACGCCGTGATGCTGCCGTCGGCAGCCCCGCCCATGCCTGATGACTGCAGCTATGACAATCTGGACTGTTTCCCGACCAAAGCTGAAATCGATACCATCGAACAATGGATCGTTTCGCTGGCAGAAACCGCGCCGCCCGCCCGTGAATTCGTACCGATGGAAGAGCTGTTTGCCCTCGCCCACGCGGATCTTCAGGCGCAACCAACCAATCGTCAGGACCGCATCCGCTATCTTTCGATGCGCGAAGTACACAACGATCCGGACGTAAGCGCCGAAAATGTCGAAGGCTATCGTCAGGCGACTGTTAAACTGATGAACGCCCTGTCGTGGAACCCGACCCCCTACAAGTTTGAGCCTGTGGACGAACATGGCGTGTTGTTCCGTGTGTTCCTGCCCGATCTGGACTGGGATCATGACACATGGTCACATCTGGAAAAGCTCTATCCCTATGGCATGTCATCGAACACCGACAAGCATTTGAGCCAACTGCAGTATCTGTCCGGCGCCACGATCCCAGTGATCCGCGCCGACTGGTTTGCAGCTACGGCTTCGGTCTCGCCGCTTTACTATGACATGCTTGGCTTGCCGGACACGGTTCAGGGACTTGAGCAGATGTTGAACCTCGACATGGTGCGCAACATCCGCGACGAACAAGTGATCCGCGCCGGTTTCCAGGATTCGGGTGTGTCCACGCACAACCGCCTGATCGAACGCCATGCCATGGGCACCGGGTTTTTCTGGACGTCCTATGACTTTGCCGGCTCCAAAGGTCGTCAAAGCTTCTTTGAATACCCGCTGGGCCCAAAAGAGGCCTACGGCGAAGAACTGGCCTTTGAACACGACGGCGGCGAAAGCATCTTTACCCTGCCGAACGGGTTTCATGCCTACTATCTGAACACCGCAGATGGTGCCCGTCTTGATGTGGGCCCAACCCAAATCGTACGGGATGATGACTACACCGATGGCACCGGCGAAGTGGTCAACGGCATTTCGTGCATCTCGTGCCACTCAAAAGGCATTCGCTTTAACGAGGACAAGGTGCGCGATGTGGCGATGAACAACTTCTCGCTGTCACCGGAAGTACGCCAGACCATTGACGCCATCTATCCCGGTCAGGAAACCGTGAACGCGATCATGCAGGCGGATACCGATCAATTTGCCAACGCCATGCGCGGCGCGGGCCTGAACCCCGAAATCACGGCCGGTGGACTCGAGCCGGTGCGGGGACTGTTCGTCTATCATGTTGATCAGTTTGTCGATTTCAGTCAGGCCGCCAATGAATTGGGCATGACGGATGATGAACTGCGCGGCCGTATGCCCTTTGTGGGGCATGAACTGGCCGGTCTGATGACCCGTCTGGATCAATCGCCAATCGCGCGGGACGAATGGGCCGTGGCCTATCCTCAGCTCTTGGCAAAGGTCACCGAATACAAGCCGATCCTCACCGATCATCCTGTACCCGCTACCCTGTCCTATTCAGTTCAGCAGGCGACCGGCGTCAAGCCAAAGCCAGTCAAGGTCGTGGTCGACAAGGCTGCCGATCCCTATGCGCAGGCCGTGCAGAAGCAAAAGCAGGCTGACTATGTTCCGGCCCAGCACAGCGCACCAACCCAGTCGCATCTGACCGTCTACACCAACCAGCCGGTCTACAAGGTGGGCGAAGGCGTCAAGATCATCGTCGAGCCACGGCACGAATGCCGCCTCACTCTGATCAACATTGACGATCAGCACCGGTCCTGCGTGCTCTACCCGCACCCCGATCTGCCTGATGCGGCGATCCCCGCAGGTGGTCAGTTTGTCTTCCCTCCGGGCAATGCAACACTGACAGCGGCTGAAGCTGGCAAAGAAACCATTCTGGCGATCTGCAACAGCTCGAAGGAAGCCGTCGCACATGAACGCAAAGGAACCTCCGAGTTCTCATGTGCTGTTGGTCAGGACACCTACTTCCAGGACGACAAGGCCTATAACGCTCTGAGCCATGAACTGCTGGCGCTGGACACCAAGAAGGACGACAAAAAGTCCGGATCGGGCGTCGACTATCGCGCTATCAGCACCCACAATCCACATGTGGCCAAGGCGCAGATTACAGCCATCGTAAAGGACTACTGATATGCGCAGCGCTGCAATCCTAAGCGCCGCTCTTGCCCTCGGCCTGCCAATGCTGGCCGGGGCGCAACAAGGCGAAATCTTCATCCCCAGCGAAGGGGGTGACGACATCATCATGCAGAAAGACGAGGGGCCGAAAGACCCGCTGGCGGCCTGCCTTTTCGAAGCAACTGCGGTGAATTGCTCTGGGTTGCAGGTCGGGGATAGCACCGAGCTGACCTTTGAGAATGCGGTCGAATTCGAGCTGTTCAGCTTTGATCTGAATGGCGGCAAGGTCACCAAGGTCGAAGAGCCCCCCGCCAAGCCGCTGGACTACGCGCAACCCAAGCCACCGGCGGACAAGAAAGTCGTGCTTCCGGCAATCGCGATCACGATCGAGTTTGACTACAACAGCGCCGACATTCGCCATGACCAGAAAGGCAAAATCGCCTCACTGGTGCGGGCCTTGCAGGATCCGGCGTTGGCCGGGGCCAGCTTTGCCGTGATCGGTCATACCGATGCGAAAGGATCGTTCGGCTATAATTGCGGTCTTTCGGACCGGCGGGCCGGATCGGTCACAAGCGCCCTGCAGGGTGCATATGTTGATGTGCCGCTCTATCCGATTGGCTTTGGCGAATACGTGCTCAAGGACACCTACAATCCTCATGCACCCGTCAATCGTCGCGTCACTTTTATGCGGCTGCCTGATATTCCTCAGGACTATCTCGCCACAGGCTACGACGTCTGCGGCCCGGTTGGCTGATGCCACCACTCAGTCCGGACCGCGGCCCTGTGGTCCGGACGACCCCAAGGCGCAATCCCGATGGCAATTGCGCCCGCAGCCCCCACATGAGCAATGATAAAAAATATCAGGCTCTTGCATTTGACCTCACAAATGAGAGAGTTCTCGCATCCGTAACTTAACGCGCGAGGACCGCAATGGCTGGCAGACCGACAATTGCAGATCTGGCAAAAGAAGCAGGCGTCAGCGTCGCGACAATCGACCGTGTTCTGAACGGGCGGGCCAAGGTTCGCGAAGAAACGGCGCGGCGGGTCTATGAAGCCGCCCATAAAATCGGATACCACGCGGCGGCCTTGATCGGGCAACGCATGGCAGCTGATTTGCCAAAAATTCGGTTCGGTTTCGTCTTGCATAAGGAAAAGCAGGCGTTCTTTCGCGACATGCGCGAGGCCGCAGAGGCAGCGGTTCGGGCTGCAACCGGCGTACAGACCAGCGTGGAATTTGCCTTTGCGTCTTCTCAGGCTCCGTCGGATTACGCCGCTCTGATCGAAGAGTTGGGAGAGCGCTGCGATGCTGTCGCGGCAATTGCTGTCGCGCATTTGCAGGTTACGGATGCCGTGACCAGACTCGAAGCGCGCGGCATCCCCTGCTTTGCCCTGCTCAATGACTTCGCACAGGGGGTCCGGCAAAGCTATGTAGGCCTTAACAATCTGAAAATCGGACGAGTTGCCGCCCATATGCTGGCGACAGCGACACGCCAACACGGCGATCTGGCAATCTTCGTGGGAGGGCACCGCTGGCACGGTCATGAATTGCGTGAAACAGGATTCCGCAGCTACATGCGGGAATTTGCACCACAGTTTCGGACCCTCGATGCACTGGTTAATCTTGAAACCCGGCAGCTGACATACGAAGCCACGCTGAACCTGTTGGAACGGCATCCGAACCTGCGGGGCATCTATTGCGCGGGCGGCGGCATGGAAGGCGCGATCGCCGCGCTTCAGGAACTTCGCAAACCCGGTGAAGTGTCCATGGTTGTACACGAGCTGACGCCGGAATCCCGCAGCGCTCTGGCTCAGAGATATCTGACTATGGCTGTGGCAACACCATTGGATGCCGTGTTGACGGAGACCGTGAACCTGATGATCGAAGCGGTTCAGAACGGCGGCAACAGCCTGCCGGGCCAACAGTTTCTCGAACCACAACTCTATCTGCCCGAGTCTGTCTGAGCCCCGCTTGATGAGGGTTTTACATCATTTGAAAGCGCATCACGATTGCAAACATGATGTGAAACACCGCAGGCTTTGTTGACGCTGCACAGCCATGACTTCACAGTTGCGCCGAGGAATTGCGCACGGCGCATTGGGAGACATAGAAATGACCAACACAATCCGCTTGACGGCAGCGCAGGCAATGGTGCGCTGGCTGAGTGTACAGATGACCGAAGAAGGCGTGCCTTTCATGGCAGGCTGCTGGGCCATCTTCGGCCACGGCAACGTCGCGGGCTTGGGCGAGGCGCTGTACCACGCTCAGGACAGCCTGCCGACCTACCGGGGCCACAACGAACAAACCATGGCCCACACGGCGATTGCCTATGCCAAGCAGAGCGGCCGCAAACGCGCGATGATGGCGACATCTTCGATCGGCCCGGGCGCCACGAATATGGTAACGGCGGCCGCTCTGGCCTATGTGAACCGCCTGCCTGTTCTGTTTGTTCCCGGCGATGTCTTTGCGCATCGCGGGCCAGACCCGGTTTTGCAGCAGCCGGAGAACTTTGCGGATGGCACCGTGTCTGCGAACGACTGCTTTCGTCCAGTATCGCGCTATTTTGACCGCATCACACGGCCCGAACAGCTATTGACGGCCCTGCCCCGCGCCATGCGTGTGATGACCGATCCGGCAGAATGCGGCCCTGCCACGCTATCGTTCTGCCAGGATGTTCAGGCCGAGGGTTATGATTGGCCGACCAGCTTTTTCGAACCGCGCGTTTGGCACCGTCGCCGCGTGCGCCCGGACGAAGGTGAGCTGGCGCGCGCTGTGGAAACCCTGCGCGGCGCGAAAAACCCTGTCATGGTTGCTGGCGGCGGCGTCCATTATTCGGATGCCAGCGCCGAGCTTTTGCGCTTTGCCGAAGCACACCAGATCCCGGTCGTCGAAACACAGGCTGGCAAATCCGCGCTGTCTTGGGATCACAGCCTGAATTTTGGCCCCATCGGTGTGACCGGATCCTCCAGTGCAAACGCGCTTTGCAACGCGGCAGATGTCGTTCTGGCCGTCGGAACGCGCCTGCAGGATTTCACGACCGGAAGCTGGTCCATTTTCAAGACCGACAACTACCAACTGATCAGCCTGAACACTGCCGCCTATGACGCCGCGAAACATGGCGCTATGCCACTGAATTGCGATGCCCGCGTTGGCCTGACTGAAATCAGCGCGGCCCTGCAGGGTCATCAGGCACCCGCACCAGATGCATCGCTCAAGACAGACTGGTTTGCTGCTGTGGATCCACTGACCGATGCACCAGAAGACGGCAACGCCTTGCCAACGGACATGCAGGTCGTCGGAGCGGTCCAGCGCGCAGCCGGCCCAGAAACCGTTGTTATGGGTGCCGCCGGAACGATGCCGGGCGAGTTGCACAAACTGTGGAAGGCGCAAAACCCCGGCGGCTATCACATGGAATACGGCTTTAGCTGCATGGGCTATGAAATCGCTGGGGCCATCGGCATCAAGATGGCGCAGCCTGAACGCGATGTGATCTGCATGGTCGGTGATGGCAGCTATATGATGGCCAACTCGGAACTGGCCACGGCTGTGATGATGGGCATCCCATTCACGGTTGTGATCACTGACAACCGCGGCTTTGGCTGCATCAATCGTCTACAGCGCGGCACCGGTGGTGCCGAGTTCAACAACCTGCTGGATACGGCGCATCACGTGAATCCGTCCAACATCGATTTTGCGGCGCATGCGGCCTCCATGGGTGCGGCAAGCATGCATGTCAGCTCGATCTCGGAACTGGAAGACGCTGTCGCGCGGGGCCGCGAGGCCGCTGGGCCTTTCGTGGTCGTCATCGACACAGACCCGTATCCATCGACCGAAGCGGGTGGATCCTGGTGGGAAGTGGCGGTTCCGGAAGTGTCCGAGCGGGCCGAAGTTCGGGCTGCACGCGAAAAATACGTCAGCGGTTTGAAAGAACGGACCTAAAACATCCTGAAGCGAACAAAAAAAGCGCGCGCGGCCACAAACCGCGCGCGCTCTATTTTTGGAGACCTCAGCGGTTACGCCAGATCGAAACGATCCGCGTTCATCACTTTGGTCCAAGCCGCTACGAAGTCATTGACCATCTTCGCCCCGGCATCGGCCCCTGCGTAGACCTCGGCCAGTGCTCGCAACTGCGAGTTTGAGCCAAAGACAAGATCAACACGTGTTGCTGTCCATTTCACGTCACCGGTTGAGCGATCACGGCCTTCAAAGGTCGATTTGCCTTCGTCGGTTGGCTTCCATTCGGTGCTCATGTCCAGCAGATTGACAAAGAAGTCGTTGCTCAGAACGTTTTCCTTGTCGGTGAACACACCATGCTTGGAGTCGCCAAGGTTACCACCGATCATGCGCATGCCACCCAGCAATACGGTCATCTCTGGTGCCGTCAGAGTCAGCAGTTGCGCGCGGTCAACCAGCAGAGTTTCAGCAGAAACCGAATAGTCCGACTTCAGGTAGTTGCGGAAACCATCTGCAGCAGGCTCGAGCACATCAAAGCTCTCGACGTCCGTCTGGTCTGCGCTGGCGTCCGTCCGGCCCGGCGTGAACGGTACGTCGACCGCATGACCGGCATTTGCCGCAGCCTGTTCAACGGCTGCACAACCGCCCAGAACAATCAGGTCAGCCAAAGAGACCGCCTTGCCACCAGATGCAGAGCCATTGAAATCAGCCTGAATGCCTTCCAGCGTGTTCAGGACCTTTGCAAGCTGCTTGGGATTGTTGGCTTCCCAATCCTTTTGAGGAGCAAGCCGGATCCGCGCACCGTTCGCACCGCCACGGCGATCCGAACCACGGTAAGTCGCAGCAGAAGCCCAAGCCGTCTGAACCAGTTCAGGAATGCTCAAAGCGTCCAGCATCTTGCCTTTCAGCGCTTTGATGTCAGCGGCATCAATCAACGCATGGTCAACAGCCGGAACCGGATCTTGCCAGATCAGCTCTTCGCCAGGCACTTCGGGGCCATGCAGGCAGACGCTTGGACCCATGTCGCGGTGGCACAGTTTGAACCATGCGCGCGCAAAGGCATCCGCAAACTCGTCCGGGTTCGCATGGAAGCGGCGAGAGATTTTCTCGTACGCGGGATCAGTGCGCATCGCCATATCTGCGGTGGTCATCATCGGCTTGACCTTCTGGCCAGAGCCATCGACCTGTGGCGCGTGATCTTCGTCCTTGAGATCTTTTGGAGTCCATTGGTTAGCGCCTGCGGGCGATTTGGTCAGTTCCCACTCGTAACCGAACAGGAGGTCAAAATAGCCGTTGTCCCACTTGGTCGGGTTCGCGGTCCAAGGACCTTCGATGCCCGACGTAATGGCGTCCACGCCTTTGCCCGACTTGTGGCCAGACAACCAGCCAAAGCCCTGCGCTTCCAATGGTGCGCCTTCTGGCTCAACTCCAACCAATTCGGCTGGGCCATTGCCATGTGCTTTGCCAAAGGTATGACCACCAGCGACAAGCGCGACAGTTTCTTCGTCGTTCATCGCCATACGGCCAAAGGTTTCGCGGATGTCGCGGCCCGATGCCATTGGATCAGGATTGCCGTTCGGACCTTCGGGGTTCACATAGATGAGGCCCATCTGAACCGCTGCCAGAGGGTCTTCCAGATCCCGATCACCGCTGTAGCGTTTGTCACCCAGCCAGTCGGTTTCTTCGCCCCAATAGATGTCTTCCTCGGGTTCCCAAACGTCCGCACGACCGCCGCCAAAGCCAAAGACTTTGCCGCCCATCGACTCAATCGCGACGTTGCCCGCGAGGATCATCAGATCGGCCCAGGAAATTGCCTTGCCGTACTTTTGCTTGATCGGCCACAGCAGGCGACGTGCCTTGTCGAGGTTGCCGTTATCTGGCCAGCTGTTCAGCGGCGCGAAACGCTGCGTGCCCGATGTTGCACCACCACGGCCATCGCCGGTCCGGTAGGTGCCTGCGCTGTGCCATGCCATCCGGATAAAGAACGGACCATAGTGACCATAGTCCGCAGGCCACCAATCCTGGCTGTCGGTCATCAACGCGTGCAGGTCTTTCTTGAGCGCGTCGTAATCCAGGCCTTTGAATGCTTCTACATAGTCAAAATCCGGGTCCATTGGATCCGACAGAGCCGAATTCTGGTGCAGGATTTTCAAGTTCAACTGCTGTGGCCACCAGTCGCGATTCGAGCGCGCGCCCGAGGTAACATGCATGACCGGGCATTTGCCTACGGCCGGTGCGTCGTTTCCATCCATCATCTTTGAATTCTCCGAGTTTGCAGGCGCGGATTGCTTGCGCCAAGCCATTGGATACAAATGCGAAAGCCGCCCAAACTTCAGATAGCACAAACATTTCGACGTTGTTCACGGCCGCTCCCCAGCGCCACGATCCCAACCATCAAGAAACATCAATGCAGGTCTGAATGCGGTTCAGAACCCCCCTCGCTGGAATCATTCTAACAACTTCAATCAATTTGTTTAAGTTGAAAAAATTCATCACTTTGATAATTAAAAGTTATGAAGAATATCACTCTGAAACAGCTGCGCTACTTCGAGGCACTTGCCCGGCATGGGCATTTTGGGCAGGCAGCCGCGGCCAGCGCGATCAGCCAACCCGCGTTGTCAGTCCAGATCAAAGAACTGGAGCGCGAATTGGGCCTGCCCTTGTTCGAACGCAGCGCGCGGCGTGTGGCGTTGACCGGCTTTGGGGCAGATTTCGCGCTCCGGGTGCGTGACATCCTGCGCGCGGTTGACGAACTCGGAGAGCTTGCTCAGGCGTCCGGTGACCAAATGGCCGGGCGTTTGCGGATCGGTGTCATACCGACAATTGCACCCTACCTGCTGCCCCGTCTGATTGGTGCGCTGACGCTCAGCCACCCCGGGTTGGAAGTGAATATCCGCGAAACCCTGACTTCGCGCCTTCTGGAAGAATTGCATTCAGGCCGACTGGACACCGCAATTCTGGCACTCCCGGTTTCTGAGCCAGGACTACAGGAGGCCTCCCTCTTTTCCGAAGAATTCTTGTTGGTCCGCCCCCAAAGCGACGCGGACAATCCAGTGCCCGGCCCTGCGGCCTTGTCTGAAATGCGGTTGTTGCTGCTGGAAGAAGGTCACTGCTTTCGCGATCAGGCGCTGAGCTTTTGCGCCACGCGATCAGCCATTGGCAGCGATGGATTGGATGGCAGCACGCTATCCACGCTTGTGCAAATGGTCGGCGCCGGCATCGGGGTCACGCTGATCCCCGAGATGGCGCTGCCGGTGGAAACACGTTCGGCCACTGTCAGCACGGCCCGTTTTTCCGGCACGCCGCCATCCCGCCGCATCGGCATGGTCTGGCGTAAAACGACACCTTTGGCCGACAAGCTTGAGAACATCGCACAAGTCGTTGCCGAAGTTGGTGAATCGTTGATTTCAGAGGCGCGAACTCAGCCCGCCACGGCGCGCCATCAGGCCTAGACAAACTGTTCGCGGATCAGGCGCTCTTCCAGTCCATGGCCCGGATCAAACAGAACGCGATGCGCAATCGTCGGTTCAGACCGGATGTGGACATGCGCCACATCACGAACCGCCCGGGCATCCGCCTCGGCCATCACCGGCCGTTTTTCCGGATCAAGCACGTCAAAGGACACCTCGGCCGTTTTCGGCAGCAACGCCCCGCGCCAGCGACGTGGCCGAAACGCCGCCATCGCGGTCAAGGCCAGCACATCCGACCCGATTGGCAGAATCGGCCCATGTGCTGAGTAGTTGTAAGCCGTCGAACCAGCTGGCGTTGCCACCAGCGCGCCATCGCAAACCAATTCGGCCATGCGCACTTTGCCATCCACTGAAATCCTCAGCTTGGACGCCTGTGGCCCCTGCCTGAGCAAGGAAACTTCGTTGATCGCCAAAGCGCGATGCTCTGTTCCATCCACACAGGTGGCACTCATCGACAACGGGTTGATTTCAGCCTCTTCGGCTGATGCCAGACGCTCTTCCAAACCATGTTCGGAATATTCATTCATCAAGAAGCCGACCGTGCCACGGTTCATCCCATAGACCGGCGCGGGATTGTTCTGCGTTCTATGCAGGGTCTGCAGCATGAATCCGTCGCCGCCAAGCGCAACAATCACATCCGCCTGCTGCTCTCCGTGATCACCGTAGCGCCGCGTCAGCGACGCCAGCGCAGACTGCGCAAGGGGCGCGTTCGAGGCGCAAAAGGCAATTCGGAGGGCCATGGTGTCACTTTTCATCGAGGCTTTCGGCCAGAAAACATAGTTTCCGACCCGCGTTATAGTGTTCCGAAACAAGCATAACTTCACCGCTGTGACCAGCCGTGCCGCAAGATAATTGCGCAAGGTCGCTTTACAACCTTTGCCACCGGTCCAGTTTCCTTTACGAAACACGCAATTCCGAATCCGCGCCAACGACAATCCAAACGAGGAGACACGGCCATGAACGCACCGCATCGTGACAACGGTTTTTTCACACAGGACATCGCAGACCGCGATCCTGAACTCTTTGCCTCGATCACTGGCGAACTGGGCCGCCAGCGCAACGAGATCGAACTGATCGCCTCCGAGAACATCGTCTCGCGCGCCGTCATGCAGGCGCAGGGCAGCGTAATGACCAACAAATACGCCGAAGGGTATCCCGGTCGCCGCTACTACGGCGGTTGCGATTTTGTCGATGTTGCCGAGAACCTCGCGATTGAACGGGCGTGCAAACTATTCAACTGCAGCTTTGCAAATGTTCAGCCCAATTCCGGCAGCCAGGCCAACCAGGGTGTCTTTACCGCCCTTCTGCAGCCCGGCGACACCATCCTCGGTATGAGCCTCGACGCTGGCGGCCACCTGACCCACGGCGCCAAGCCCAACCAGTCGGGCAAATGGTTCAACGCAGTCCAGTATGGCGTGCGCAAGCAGGATAACCTGCTCGACTATGACGAAGTGCAGCGCCTCGCGAACGAGCACCAGCCCAAGCTGATCATCGCCGGCGGCTCTGCAATCCCGCGCCAGATCGATTTCGCCAAGATGCGCGAAATCGCCGACAGCGTCGGCGCCTACCTGCATGTGGACATGGCGCATTTCGCGGGGCTTGTGGCGGCTGGCGAACATCCATCGCCCTTCCCGCATGCCCACGTGGCAACTACGACCACACACAAAACCCTGCGCGGCCCTCGCGGCGGCATGATCCTGACCAACGACGAAGCGCTGGCCAAAAAGTTCAACTCGGCCATCTTCCCCGGCATTCAGGGCGGCCCGCTCATGCATGTGATTGCCGCCAAGGCCGTCGCTTTTGGCGAAGCGTTGGATCCCTCCTTCAAGACCTACCAGCAACAGGTCATCGCCAACGCGCAGGCGCTGTCTGACCAGTTGATCAAGGGCGGTCTTGATACGGTCACCCACGGAACCGACACGCATGTCGTTCTGGTTGACCTGCGCCCAAAGGGCGTCAAAGGCAACGCCACTGAAAAGGCGCTGGGTCGCGCCCACATCACCTGTAACAAGAACGGCGTGCCTTTCGATCCGGAAAAGCCAATGGTAACCAGCGGCATCCGTCTGGGCAGCCCGGCCGGAACCACCCGCGGCTTTGGCGAGGCCGAGTTCCGCCAGATCGCGGATTGGATCATCGAAGTGGTCGATGGTCTTGCCGAGAACGGTGAAGACGGCAACGCCGAGGTCGAAGCCAAGGTCAAAGCCGAAGTCGAAGCGCTCTGCGCCCGCTTCCCGATCTACCCCGATCTCTAAAGCTCAGAAACGCCCCCCGGCTTTCTTTGTGCCGTAAATATCCCGGGGGGTGCGGGGGGCAGCGTCCCCCGCTTCGGTCGGCTTGCCGCAGGCAAGTCGAAACCCGCAGGAGAGAAACATGCAGATTCATCGCGCAGGCGCCCGCCCCTCCGTTGATCCGAATCCGGATTACTTCACAGGCAAGGTTCGTTTTGACCCGGTCATCTCCGCTCCTGAGCCCGCGCGCACGCACGCCCTGATCGTGACCTTTGAACCGGCTGCGCGCACGGCATGGCACACGCATCCTTATGGCCAGACAATCCATATCCTGTCCGGGCTGTGCCTTGCCCAGAAAGACGGGGAGCCAGTGCAGGAATTGCGGCCCGGTGACACCTGTTGGTTTGAGCCCGGTGAAAAACACTGGCACGGCGCAGCCCCGGACGTCGGCATGGCGCATCTGGCCATTCAGGAAATGAAAGACGGGTCCGCCGCGGACTGGCTCGAAAAGGTATCAGACGAGGATTATTCAGGCCCGCGTGCCGGATAAAACGAAAAGCCCGGGCATCAAACCCGGGCTTTTTTGTTGCCTGTTTTCCAGAACGATCAGTCGTCCCCTTTCAGCGCATCTTCCAGCAGTTTTTCGTTTCTCGCCTCTTCGATGCGGCGCAGACGATCTTCAGAGAATTTGAAGTCGAAGCGGTATTTGACAACGTTAATCAAAGACAGCGTCAGCAAGACGATCCCCATGCCCCAATAGCCCTTGGTGGACAAAGGCACATCCGGCGAAAGATACAGCGACAGCGCCAGTAACCCGTAGGCCAGCAGCACACCGCAAAAATTCACAAAGATAATCAATCCGTTTTCATTCTGGTCGTTAAACATCGGTTTCTCCTCTCGGGGTAAGTGGTGGTCTGCCTGTTTCTTCAGGACTGTGCTTTCAAACGTATCAGCACGTCTGAAGCGGTGGATTTGGTTGCGGGCCCGAAACCGGCCTCTGCCATGCGATCGGCAATGTCGGACTTGTCCAAGCCTTGCTCGATCTCGCTCAGGATTTGGGATTGCTCGAACGGATCATCGCGATTCAGAACGCGCCGGATCAAATCATCGGCCTCTTCAAATGCGCCGTTTTGCGCGGCGTGCTGGCCGAGCCGTTTTTGAATGTCCTGCTCGCGTTTGACTGCCCGTGCGGCCACCGCGCCCTGTTTCAGATCAATGATCCGGGCATTGGCCGTATCAACAGATTGGCGCAGCTGCAGAACGCGGGTTTCGAGCCGTTGCAGGGTCTCCCGGCGCAATGTCTGTTCGTTTTCCAACTGAGCAATCGCATGTGCAGCTTCCTGCGCAAGATCCTCTCGCTGTTGCTCCAACGCCTTGTGCGCCCGGACAGACAGATCATTGATCCGTTTTTCCAAAGTTTCCAACTGACGGGCTTCGGCACGTTGGCGCTGGATCAATCCTGCCAGTGCAAACTTCGCTGACTTCAGACTGGCATCTGCCTCACGGATTTTCTGATCAATCAGTTCAATGGCATAAACATCCCGGACGCGCGTCTCATTCTGAGCGCTGGCTCCGAGTATCAAAGTTTTTAGTGTTCCAAACATCTTCTCTCCTCATGAACGACGTTCATGTGAAGATGTGACAATCACCGGGCTGGATATCAAGAAGGAATTTGAACGACGTTCAGAAACGTAACGTCAACCGATTTGTGTCAGAACCTGTCCGATCATCTTTTCGATCTGATCGTCCGGTACGCCTGAAATCCGGCGTTCCAGCCCCAGCAGAACTATGCCATGCACCGACGAAAACAACGCGCGGGTCATCAAATCGAGTTCATGTTCGTGCATGTCGGGGAAGATTTCTGAAAGCGGCTCGGCGATGTTGGAAAACAGCCCACCCAGCGCATCCAGATACCATTGGGGCACCGGACCATCTGCCGACATCTCGACATCAAAAAGCGCGCGCCACAGATTCGTGTTTTCCGAGGCAAAATGCAGATAGGCATGGCTCATCGCGATCAGCCGTTGGGTCGGTGTGTCTTGCCGCGCGGATTCAACCGCTTTGGTAACGGCCGCACCCAACCGTTGAAAGGTGCGCCCATTTACCTGCAAGACCAAAGCAGTCATATCGTCGTAGACGTTGTAGATTGCGCCGACGGCACATCCGGCGTCTTGGGCCAACGGCCGGGCCTTGAGCGACGCCAAACCACCCAACTGGATTTGCCGCTCTGCCAGTTCCACCAGCTTTTCTGCCAGCGCCGCTTTACGTGCCTTTGTCTTTTCGGACATCTTCAACCCCTGAACACCGTTCAGTTCGGTAAACCACAACCATATCCAAAGGAAAAGTGCCCGCTTGGCATCAGCAGAAAAAAGCCTTCGAAAACAGGATCAAAGGCAACAGTTTGTGCAGACGCAAGTTGCGTTCTACTTGAACGGTTTCATGCCTTCGCGCGCCAGTTCGTCCGCGCGTTCGTTTTCAGGATGGCCTGCGTGCCCTTTGACCCATTCCCAGGTCACATCATGACGCGCTTGTGCCTCTTCCAGACGTTGCCAAAGCTCGACATTTTTGACGGGCTTTTTCGCAGCGGTTTTCCAACCATTGCGCTTCCAGCCAAATATCCAGCTGGTCACGCCATTTTTCACATAGGCGCTGTCTGTGACAACAGTGATCGATGACGCCCGGGACAAGGATTCCAACGCGCTGATGGCTGCCATCAATTCCATACGATTGTTTGTTGTTTCAGCCTCGCCACCATTCAGTGTGCGTTCTTTCACAACGGTGTCGCCATCCATTGCGCGCAGCAGCACGCCCCATCCGCCCGGCCCGGGATTCCCGGAACACGCTCCGTCGGTGTAGGCAAACAGGTCAGGCATGGGCAAGTGTCGCAATCCAGGGGTCAATTTTTCCGCTCAGGCCTTTGTCGCGGCCCGATTTCCAAGGACCGGGCGTCAAACCGGCCTGTTTCAGCAAATCGGACAGGCTGTCACGCGTGAAATAGCTGTAACGGCGACCGATTGCATCCCGGTTTTCGCCCTCGCCCTCCTTGACGGCGATGTGAAAAAGACCCCCCGGTTTCAGCGCTCGTTTGATGGCAGTCAAGTGCGATGGGATCTCGGCCAGAGGAGCGTGCAGAAGCGAAAAATTTGCCCAGACTGCATCGTATTCACCGATCGCATCAAGATCGTCAAATCGTGCCTGCCGCGCGGAGACCCCAGGAATCTTTGAGGCGAGTTCGACCATAGCCGCTGACGCATCCCATGCATCGACCTGAAAACCGGCCTTCGCCATATGTTCAGAGGCACCACCCGGCCCGCAGCCCAAATCAAGAACCCTTGCGGCATCCGGCAGCGCTGCCATGAATGCCCTAAGAGTTTCGTCCGGCTCTTCGGTTCCAGTCAACGTGGCATAGTCCTGCGCACGGGCGTCATACACGCCGATTGTTTTTGGATCGCTCATGCCAAAGGCTTGGCCCGATTGAGCTGCAGGTTCAAGGGCCGCGGTTGGATTTTACGGGAAATGAACGGCATTTGCTCTGGTCGTTCATGAGCATCCGGCCCGGCAACGGGACTGACCTGCTTCAGACGACAATACCCACGACCAGACAGAGCATGACCAAACTGGTCAGCAAGATCCTGAGCTGCATCCACCACAACGGAGTCAGACCCCAGCGCGAAAACTGCCAATCCAGAACCAGCAGTCCCACAAAGCCGAGCGCCAGCGAAATCAGGCCCCCTGTCTGAACCTGCGCGCCAGTAAAAAAAACCCAAAGGGCGGGCACAACGGACAGGGAATAGGCCAGTGTCGCACGATCGCTCGGGGCTTTTGTCGCAAAGCCCCACAGCACGCCAGACATGAACGCCAGAATGATCGTTCCGTATCGCAAGAGCAGGTCTTGCCCATCTTTTGCGATTACAAGCGGATAGCTGTTCACATCATCGGGTTGCCCCATATGCGCAGAAAATATCCCACTCGCGATCAGCGCTCCAAAGACGAAAGGCAAAACGCCGGCAAGGCCTAGGATGAGTGCTGAGCGTGGTATTTTCATTCCGGGCCTTACAGGTTCCTTGATAGTGCGCCCATACTTAGCGCAAGGATGACGGCAGCCAAGCCAAAACGAACCTGTATCCTTGGTTGGATCACAAATCGTACGTGCGGGCCAAAGACTGCAAATGATCAGGAAAATCCCGCGCGCTGACTTCGGCTTCTTTAACCAGATGATCACAATGATCGGTAAAGCTGCGCACACGTTCGGTATCGCGAAAGGCCAAAAAACTTTGCCCGATATAGAGAACAGCCAGCAATGGTCCATAAACCGTCAATGGCGCGGAATAGAGCCGTCTTGCATCAAAAAGACATATCCTCAAACGTGGATACAGCGCTTGGCTGAGGGCAATAAGATCATAGATCTGGCGCGACCGCACCTCTTTGGGCAGCGTCGCATAATATCCCGTTCCCGCCGCGAAACTGTCGAGCTCATACAGCGGCATGGCAATTTCATAGTCCGAGCGTCCACCCTTTAGCCATTCCAAACGGTCATGCGCCGCACCAATGGCCTGTTCGATCGTGCGCCCGAGATGCGGCTCATATTCCCATTCGAGTACGGCCCTTGTCTTGAGCATATCCGGCAGCAGGGCCGGAACATGCCTGATTTTGAAACCCTCGGATTCGCGGTGCCATTCGTAAATCTGTTCGTCCGCTGTTGCCCGCTCGGCATGACTTTGGCGCATGGCCCCTGCCAACAAGTCGGCTGCCAGTTCCGGACGATCTGACAGGCCCAGCAGCCAGTCGCATGAAACGCCCAAAGCCTGTGCGCAAGATCCGACGAGATGCGCATTGGGCAGCCGGGTCGTCGCGGGACGCAGCAGTTGCGAAATCGTGGACCGATCCGTGCCGATCTGGCGCGCCAAAGCCGATTGATTGCTGCCCGCATTTTGCATGGCCGTCGCCAGCCGGTCGCGGAACAAATCTGCACGGGCACGTTTGTCGTGAATATCCATCATATGATGTATAAAATCACAAACCGTCATTTTTGTGAACTATTCCCAGAATGTTCGCTGCCGGTGCGCGGCGCTATTCAGGCATTGGGGACAATGAAATCAAAACCACGATGACAACCAAGACAATCGACAAGGACAACCAGACAGCCTGCCCGGCGTCGGGCGCAATAGAATGGCCCACGGTCGGGCTGGCACTGCTTTGCTATGGCTTGTGGGCCTTCGGAACCACTTCAGCCAGTCAGACGTGGCTGCCACTTGGCGTTGCTCTCGCCACTCTGAGTGCCGCCCTGCATTCATCGCTGACCCACGAGGCGCTGCATGGCCACCCTTTTCGATCGCGCTTCTGGAACGCGGCTTTGGTCTTTCCGGCCTTGTCGGTTTTGGTTCCCTACCTGCGTTTCAAGGACACACATCTGGCGCATCATCGCGACACCAGACTAACCGACCCCTACGATGATCCTGAAACCAACTTTCTTGACCCGGCCCAATGGGAAAAATATTCGGCGCTGCAACGGCGCATTCTGAATGCCAACAACACATTGGCCGGAAGAATGCTGCTGGGCCCTGCACTGGGCACCTGGGCCTTTGTTGCAGGCGACCTTCGCCTGATCCAACAAGGCGACAAACGGGTCCTGTGGGGCTGGGTTCTGCATGCGCCTGCTGTGGCGCTGGTTGTGATCTGGATGGTCTTCGTCGCCCAAATGCCTCTCTGGGCCTGGCTGCTCAGCATCTATTTGGCGCATTCCATCCTGAAGATCCGAACGTTCCTTGAGCACCGCGCGCATGAAGACGCCTGTGGCCGTACAGTTGTCATCGAAGACCGAGGCTTGCTTGCCCTTTTGTTCCTGAATAACAACCTGCACGTCGTTCATCACATGCACGCCAGCGTGCCATGGTACAAACTGCCCGCGCTCTACCGCGCACGAAAACAACAGTTTCTAACGCGGAATGACGGATACAAATACCGGTCTTACGGCGAAGTGTTCCGCCGCTATTTCTGGCGCGCCAAAGATCCGGTGCCGCATCCGCTCTGGCCAAAGCACTAAAGCCCGTTCATAGCAGACGGCATGGAATTATGGATCATCGCCACCGTCGCCGCCGCGCTGTTTCAAACGGTACGGTTCATGGTGCAAAAGGTGCTGGCAACCGGCACGCTGAGCGCGACGGGCAGTACCTTTGCACGATTTGCCTATGCTCAACCGGGCGCCTGGCTCTTGTTGATCGTCTACCATTGGTGGACCGGCGCGACCTTCCCATCGCTGGAATGGAAATTCTGGCTCTGGGGACTGGCGGGCGGTGTCGGGCAAATTCTGGCCACTGTTCTGGTCATGCTGCTGTTCCGGCAGCGCAACTTTGCAGTTGGGATCACCCTAAAGAAAACCGAAGTCATCCAAACCGCCTTTGTCGGTATGGTCTTGCTGGGCGAAAATATTTCGTTTGGCGGATGGGCGGCCATCAGCATTGGCCTGATCGCCGTTCTGCTGCTGTCCAAGACCCCCGGATCGGGCGGCACACAGTGGCAACAGATCGGATCAAAAGCCGTCGTGCTTGGGCTGGCATCGGGCTTCTTTTTTGCCATTTCGGGTGTCGGATACCGCGCGGCCTCGCTGAGTGTCGACAGCGCAGACCCGCTATTGAGGGCTGTGGTCACGCTTGGGTTCGTGAACCTGATGCAAAGTCTGATCATGATCCCATGGCTGCGCTGGCGAGAGCCGGGTCAGCTGGGCGCGGTCTGGGGTGCGCGTCGCACGGCGATCTGGCTGGGCATCACGTCGATGCTGGGATCACTGGGCTGGTTTACCGCCTTTACCCTGCAAAAGGCCGCCTATGTGTTCGCGCTTGGACAGGTTGAGCTGATCTTTTCGCTCATGGCTTCGGTTCTGTTCTTCAAGGAAAGCGTGTCGAGACGGGAACTCGCCGGGATCGGACTGTTGACCGCTTCGATCCTTCTGCTCGTGCTGGCGGCCTAGGACCTGTCAATCACTGCACCAAAAGAAAACGCCGCCCTATCGGACGGCGTTTCCAGCGTTCTTACAACAACCGGTCAGTTGGGAACTTCGGCTGTGATGCCTTCGACGTAGAAGTTCATGCCCAGCAGATCGCCGTCCGATGCTGTTTCACCTTCGGCCAGCCAAGGCGTGCCATCGGCTTTGTTAATCGGA
This sequence comes from Paracoccaceae bacterium, assembly GCA_020630695.1. Taxonomy (GTDB): domain Bacteria; phylum Pseudomonadota; class Alphaproteobacteria; order Rhodobacterales; family Rhodobacteraceae; genus Thalassococcus_A; species Thalassococcus_A lentus. The sequence goes on from JAHDIS010000056.1 coordinate 30,051, forward strand.
C
>JAHDIS010000057.1 GCA_020630695.1 Paracoccaceae bacterium
GGGACAACGCGCCCAGCATCACACTGTGCAAAAAATCGGCAAAGGCTGCGCCCCATTGGTCTGCGTTGCCGGCGCCAGTGTAGTAGCCCTGTACATTGGGTTCCGTCCCAAGATGCTCTTCGGACAGCTGACCGGCAGCAAGCTGGCGCCTGGCCCATTCTTGTGGCGTTTGGCCGATTTGATGCAGGATCGCAGCCGTGTCCCGCACCTGCCATATTTCGCTGATCCGGTTGTCTTTGGCGTAGCTGTCACAAAACACCCTAAAACGAAGCGATTTGCCCGTCGGCTCGCCCCATTGCCCAGCGCCATGATGTGTCGCCATCACCAACATGCGTTGCGACCCCAAAAGACCAACCTGTGGCGCACCAGACCAAATGATGTCTTCGGTCAGCATTTGTGCATTGGGACAGGCCGCCAAAAAGGCCAGAGCCATGTCACCGAACCCATCAGCGCCATATCGGATGCCATCCCCCGCACGCAAAACGGCCTGCGGATGAACATAGCGTTTCAACGGCTCCCCCAGCCCCCGATTTTCCAACACATCCTGCGTGACGGTCATCAAATACGACGGGAAGTCCCGAAATCGTGGTTCAAAGCCTTTCACTACGCGCACCCCGCTACCCATGCGGGTCAACCGCCCGTTCACTGGTTTTGCGCAAAAGTGGTTAAAAAATTCCGACCTTGCGTCGGGTCATGGGTGCCATAGCCCCCGAAACTCGGGGAAATCTGCGTAGCGGCTTTGACGAACGGCTTGCGTCTCAACGGGTTCTTCTCCGGCGCGCAACAACGTGCCTTTAGGCGCTATGTAGCTGTCGATGCGCCTTTTCGGCTCTGGCCGCCATGCAATGTTGAAGGCGCAGAGTTTTGGAAAGAACCAGACCTCGGAAAACGGCAGATGATCGTAGAGCCACCACGCCAGATCACGCCAGTCGCGGCCCTGTTCGTAGCGCTCTGCAAACCACGGAATGACCACAGAGGCGCCGGCAACCGGAACATCAGCGAGATCCCAGATATGGCATTCCAGCGGGTAGTCGTTGCGTGCACAGTTCAGCTTGTTCCGATTGCCAAAGCTGTTCAGCTCGGGTGATCGGTAGCCTGAACGCACAAACACACGCCCAAAAGTTTCCTCTAGCGGGTCTAGCAAGGTGCTGCAAAAGGCACGCCCTCTTTGAATCGTCAAATCCGGGTCGTCCGGAATGTTCTGGATCTGGTGAAAATTGCCAATCTCGGAATACAGAAACTCGCGCATCCAGAAATGCTTGGACAGGCGCACACGGCCCAAGGTTTCCAAGCTCCACATTGAACGCGGGCGTTTCATGCCAGTTCCTATCGCTCGTTCATCACGGCAAATTGCGGACCCATTCGACGATGCGTTCTGCCGTCGGTGCGGTCAGAGTTGGCGACATGATATCCCCTGCAATCACATGCGCATAGGAGTCATCTTCCGGCCCTGCATGAACCACATGCATCTGTGATGCCGCGCCCCATCGGGCAGCAACCTCACGCGTGGCCACATGGTCAACAACCTGATCCTTGTCATCGAAAATGAACAATGCCGGCGTCTCGACCTGTTCGTGGGGCAGTGCGCGGGCCGCCTTGACTGCCGCGCCCATGGGCAGGGTCGCAATGCTGGGGTAGCGCGTGGTCCAATACTGTTCCTGGCCCTTGTTCCGCGGCTCAAAAACCCTGTCTTTGCCAGCCAGCACAGGCAACCACCAACGCGCCGCTGGCCAGGTCAAAAGAGCGGCAGCAGGATTGTTCACCCTGAAATTGGGGGCGATCAGTACAACGCCTGACATCTGCACCCCCATATCTTCATGTGCCGCCAGCGCGGCCAGTGTGGCACCGGTTGAGGTGCCTAGAACGACAACCCGATCACCAATCCTATGCGCTATGGCCAAGGCCTCGGCCACGTCGTGCATCCAGTGCTCGACCTCAGGCTCTGCCATAGCTTCTGAACTGCGGCCATGTCCGGCCAACCGCGTAAAGACCAAGTTCGCGCCAAGCGCCTGGGCCACCAGATCCGGCAAGGGTCGCACTTCCTGCGCCGTGGCCGAAAAGCCATGCAGGTAGACAATGGACAGCGGCGTTTTCTGTTCCGGGCCATTGGCCCACACCACCTGCTTTTCTACGCCCGGCGTTATGTCGTCAAAGCGTGCCTCCTGCTGAGCAAGATAGGCATCCACCCCTTGCGACAACGCAGAGGCATCAAACCGGATATCGGTAACGACAGGTTCACGCGGCCCCAAAAGCCACAACCCGGCCATTGCCAGCCCGAGAAAAAGAATTGCCCAACCGAGCCAAGCCAAAACCACGTTCATACCACCCCCGTATCAATCGCTGCCAGTACACGCACAGCGACGCGCAGGGCAAGCAAAGCGCTGCGTCACAGAGGCGACACCTCCTGGATGGCAGTTTCGATCATGGTCAGGCAGGCGGGATCGGAAAACCGATGATCAGCCCCTTTCACCAGCGTCAGGCGCACGTCCTCACCGGCAATGTGATCCAGCAACCGTAGGGCCGTTTCACGGCTGACGGCCTCATCCTCGGTGCCCTGAAGCAATCGCACCGGCCACGTCATCGGCAGCGGAGATCGCAAAACCAGATTGTCCCGGCCATCTTCGATCAGCTTTTTGGTCACGACATACGGGTCCTCATAGGCGGACGGCAGCTCTACGCCGCCCTCCTCAATGACCTTGCGACGCTGCTCTTCGTCGAACCCCGCCCAAAAACCGTCTTCGGTAAAATCGGGCGCCGCCGCGATACCCACGAAACCCGCAACCTGCAGTCGCTGAGACAAGATGCTGGCGATCCAGCCCCCCATGGAAGAGCCGACCAGCACAACAGGGCCCGGGGCCACCGCTCGAATCACAGCCGCTGCATCAGCTGCCCAATCCCCGATACAGCCTTCTTCGAAAACGCCGCCCGATTGCCCGTGCCCAGAATAGTCCAGACGCAGAAAAGCCTGTCCTCGGGACTTTGCCCAACTTTCAAGATGAACGGCTTTCGTCCCCTCCATGTCAGATCTGTACCCTGACAAGAACACAACGCAGGGGGCTTTTCCCGCCGTATAAACATAGGCGAGCCGATCCCCTCGAGGGCCATCCAGATAAGCAAGTTCGGACATGTTTTTTCCTTCCCTAACCACCGACAAAATATCGAAAAACCACCGATTGAAAAGATGCAGAGTGCCGCCGCTTCCCTAGACAACCACATCTCAACGGCCATTAATTTGACGAAAATTCATTCGGCACCTGAAAGCCCGCATATCCCCTGGAACAGCTGCGTAATCTGGCATTCAAGAAGGATGTGCGCGCTTTCTTGCCGGGCTTAAAATATGGGTTGAAACCGGCAAAAACCATCGATTTTCAAGGGCGATGGCACAGTGAATTGCCCTTTGGCCTGTCGGTTTTCCGGCAGGCCCGCAAAACCCAAACTGTCGCAGCAAAGTCAGGTTCGGCAGCTGCGCGGCGCTTGCACGGCTACTGCGCTTGACATCCATCACGCCCTGAGGCCATGAGGAGGCACATCACAACCCGCAACCGGGCGTTCCGTGGGCGCCAAACCGACGAGGAGCAAGGCTTATGGCCCAAGTTTCCCTTACATTTCCCGATGGCTCTAAACGTGACTTTGATCAGGGCGTGACCCCTGCCGAAGTGGCTGCCTCCATTTCCAAATCTCTCGGCAAGAAAGCCATATCGGCCATGGTCGACGGCCAGCACTGGGATCTTCAATGGCCCATCGATGCGGACGCACAGATCGCCATCAACACCATGCAGGACGACGCGCCTGCGCTGGAACTGGTGCGCCACGATCTGGCGCATATCATGGCGCGTGCCGTTCAGGAAATCTGGCCGGACGTCAAAGTTACAATTGGCCCCGTGATCGACAACGGATGGTACTACGATTTCGATCGGGCCGAACCGTTCACCCCGGAAGATCTGGGCGCGATCGAGAAAAAGATGAAAGAAATCATCAACAAGCGCGAGCCTGTGACGACCGAGGTTTGGGACCGCGATGTCGCGATCAAGTACTACGAAGACCGCGGCGAGCCCTACAAGGTCGAGTTGATCGAGAGCATCCCGGGCGATGAGCCGCTGCGCATGTACTGGCATGGCGATTGGCAGGACCTGTGCCGCGGCCCACATCTGCAGCACACCGGTCAGGTGCCCGCTGATGCGTTCAAATTGATGAGCGTTGCAGGTGCGTACTGGCGTGGCGACAGCAACCGCGCCATGCTTCAGCGCATCTACGGCGCAGCCTTCCGCAACAAGGAAGATCTGCGCAAATATCTGAACATGCTGGAAGAAGCCGCCAAACGCGACCACCGCAAGCTGGGCCGCGAGATGGACCTGTTCCACATGCAGGAAGAAGCGCCTGGCCAGATCTTCTGGCATCCGAACGGCTGGAGCATCTACACGCAACTGCAAGACTACATGCGTCGCCAGCAGCGTGCCGGTGGGTATGTGGAAGTGAACACACCGCAAGTCGTTGATCGCAAACTCTGGGAAGCCTCAGGCCACTGGGAAAAGTACCAAGAGAACATGTTCATTGTCGAAGTGGACGAGGAACATGCCCGCGAAAAGGCGATCAACGCGCTCAAACCGATGAATTGTCCCTGTCACGTGCAGATTTTTAACCAGGGATTAAAATCTTACCGCGATCTTCCTTTGCGTATGGCCGAATTCGGTTCGTGCAATAGATATGAACCATCAGGGGCATTGCACGGTATCATGCGCGTTCGGGGTTTCACTCAGGACGATGCCCATATTTTCTGCAGAGAGGATCAGATCGAAGATGAAACCAAACGCTTCATTGACTTCCTTGCCAGCATCTACAGCGACCTCGGTTTCCAAGGGTTCAAAGTCAAGTTCTCGGATCGCCCGGACACCCGCGCCGGCTCGGACGAGGTCTGGGACAAATCCGAAGACGCCCTCAAGGCCGCTACGTCTGCCGCGGGTTGCGAGTTCGAGCTGAATCCCGGCGAAGGCGCCTTTTATGGCCCCAAGCTGGAATTTGTTCTGACGGATGCTATCGGTCGTGATTGGCAGTGCGGCACACTGCAGGTGGACTTTGTTCTGCCTGAGCGTCTGGATGCAACCTACATCGGCTCGGACGGTGAAAAACACCGTCCGGTCATGCTGCACCGTGCGGTGCTGGGCAGCTTTGAACGCTTCATCGGCATCCTGATAGAAGAACACGCTGGCAAACTGCCGTTCTGGCTTGCGCCGCGTCAGGTTGTCGTCGCCTCGATCACCTCCGAAGCCGATGACTATGTGGCCGAGGTCGTTTCAGCGCTTCAGGCAGCTGGTGTGCGCGCCGAGGCGGACGTTCGGAATGAAAAGATCAACTACAAGGTCCGTGAACATTCCGTCGGCAAAGTGCCTGTGATTCTTGCCGTCGGACATCGCGAAGTGGACGAAAAGACCGTGACCGTGCGCCGCTTGGGTGAAAAGCAAACTTCTGTTGCAAGCCTGACGGAAATCGTGAGCAGCCTCGCCAAAGACGCAACGCCGCCGGATCTTTTGTAACATTCCAGCGCTGGAACTACAGAAAAAGGCCTCGAAATATTTCGGGGCCTTTTTCTATGCCGTTGTTTTTTATGAATTTCTGCAACTGCAAACACTCACGCAGGGCCCACAGATGCACACAGGCCTGTGATGCACGGGCCCGTGAATTCCTTTGGTCAGCCGTCCAGTGCACTTTGATTGAGCCAAGGCGACACACCGCTTTGGCCCCGGTTTCAAAAACACGACCAACCCAAGACTGAAAGGAAGTCCAATGTCCAAGACCCTGAAAACAGCTGCTCTCGTAGGCGCCGTCGCTGCATCCTTCACCGCACACGGCACAGCCGCAACTGCCATGGAAAAAGAAAAGTGCTTCGGCGTTTCGCTGGCAGGCCAGAACGACTGTGCCGCTGGCCCAGGCACCACATGCGCCGGTTCCTCCACCGTTGACTACCAGGGCAACGCCTGGACGCTGGTTGACGCAGGTACATGCGGCGACATCGAGCTGCCAGACGGCCGCATGGGTTCGCTGGAAGCTCTGGAGCGTGACCTGCCCAAAAGCTGATCCATATGATAAGGGGTGGGCCACAACGGCCCATCCCTTTCCGCATACGAAAGACCAAGCATGTTCGACCAAACACAATCCCTGCCCCCGCTGCCCGGTGTCGGTTACAAGCCCCAGCACTACAGCGACATTCTTGAGAATACGGCACCCGTGGGATGGCTGGAGGTTCATGCTGAAAACTACATGGGTGATGGCGGTCGACCGCTGGCCCAGTTGCGGGCTCTGTCCGAACAATTTCCCATTTCCGTGCACGGTGTCGGTCTGTCGATCGGCGGTGAAGGCCGCCTTGATCCAGACCACCTTGAGCGTCTCAAACAGCTTGTGGGCTGGCTGGATCCTGCCAGCTTCTCGGAGCATCTGGCTTGGTCCACGCACGACAGCCATTTCCTGAATGACCTGCTGCCGCTTCCCTACACAGATCAGACACTGGCGCGTGTGTGTGAACACATCGACGAAGTGCAAACAGCACTTGGCCGCCGCATGCTGTTGGAGAACCCGTCTTCCTATCTCGCCTTTGCAGAAAGCACTTGGGCGGAAACGGATTTCCTGACCGAGGTGACCCGTCGGACCGGCTGCGGGCTTTTGCTGGATGTGAACAACGTCTTCGTATCCGCCACCAATCTGGGCTATTCCCCGCAGGCCTATATCGACGCCTTTCCGCTCGACGCCGTGGGGGAATTGCACCTTGGCGGGCACGACGAAGACGAAGACGACCATGGAATGCCATTGCTGATCGACAGCCATGGTCGCGAGGTGGCCGATCCGGTCTGGGGTCTGCTCGACCTCGTGCTTGAGCGTTCCGGCCCCAAACCATTGTTGATTGAATGGGACACCGATGTCCCTGATTGGTCTGTTCTGCGCGACGAAGCCCGGCGTGCAGAGGCAGCACTGGCGCGGGTACATGCGTGATGATCACTGTGTCCCAAGACGCATTTCGCGCCGGGCTACTTGATGCCCGGGTACCCGTTCCAGAGGGGTTGAAAGACAACGAGGGCCGTTCGGCTGGACGCCGGTACGCTGTGTACCGCAACAATGTCGCGGTTTCCCTGCGTGAAGCGCTGGAAACCGGCTTTCCGGCAGTAGCCAGTCTTTTGGGTAAAGAGAATTTTGCCATGGTGGCCGGGCATTTCCTGCGCCAGTCGCCGCCGGCATCACCCTTGATGATGCACTATGGCGAAGGGTTCCCGGCCTTTCTCGAAGCCGCCGAGCCGCTGGCTCATATTCCTTATCTCGGTGATATCGCGCGGCTCGAACTGGCGCAGCGGGCCAGCTATCACGCGGCGGACTGTCCAGCATTTGATCCGGCAGTTTTCCAAGACTTGTCGGATGAGACGCTGATGGCAGGGTATCTGGTGCTGGCGCCGGCGACCAAGCTGGTGAAATCGCGCTGGCCCATGCTGTCGATCTATCGATATGCAACGCAGCCCGGTGCGGCCAAGCCAGGTGCGGCGCCGGAAAACGTTCTGATTACACGTCCCGAGTTCGATCCGGTTTTGCATCCGCTTGATGCTGCTGCGGCCGGTTTTGTCCAAGCATGCCTGTCCGGCGCGAACTTTGGGGCCGCGCTAGAAGCAGCCGGACCTGATTTCGACCTGCCCAACACTCTGTCATTGCTGCTTTCAAGCGGCGCAATAGCTCAACTAAAACTCTAAGAGTCCGCCATGAACACGCTGATATCGCTGCACAATCGTCTATTTGCACAAATCGAACATCTCGGTGATGGGCTTTTGCCTCTGCTATCGCGCTTTGTTTTTGCCGCGACCCTGCTGACCTACTTCTGGGCCTCGGGCATGACCAAGCTGGGTGATGGGCTGCTCGGTATCTTCCAGCCCTCCACAGGGGCTTATGCGCAGATTTTCCCAAAACAGATGGAAGCCGTCGTCTATGACGTGTCGCAGCTATCAATCTTCCATTGGCTGGTCGTTGTTGCCGGAACCTGGGCCGAGTTTATCCTGCCACTTCTGATCGTCGTGGGCCTGTTTACGCGGCTGGCAGCGCTTGGCATGATTGGCTTCGTGGTCGTCCAAAGCCTGACCGATCTTTATGGCCATGGCGGCATTGAACACGCGGAAACGCTTGGCGCTTGGTTCGACCGGATCCCAGACGCACCAATCCTCGATCAGCGCGCGTTCTGGATGCTTGTGCTGGTTACCTTGGTGATCAAGGGCGCGGGCGCCCTTTCTCTGGATCGCTTGCTCAGCGCCCGCCGCACGGACACGGCGCTGGCCTGAGCCGGCTCAGAAATGCGCCTTAGGCTCATCCGGTTTACCCGCGGCCAAGGCCAGAACGCCTGCAAGACCGGCAAAGGCAATCGGGAACATCGTGAAGACGTTGAAGCCGAAGGCAAAATACATCCCTGCCGCCGAGACCAACAGCAGAATGCCGCCCCACAACGCGCGGGCCTTTGACATGGCCCCGCCTGCAATGGCCAACAGCGGTGACAGAATGGACATGGCCCGGACCAGACCCGGGTTGTCGAACATGCCGAACATCTGCTCGACTTCAGAGTAGTTGCGCGCCAGCTCGGTATAGCCAAAGCCAAAAAAGCCAACCAGCATTCCGAAAACGCCCGCGATAATTCCAAGGGTCAATGCTGCGTTGCGCATCAGGCTACTCCCATCTTTTGTTGTGCAGCGGCATCCCAGCCCAGCACCATTGTGTCACCGTCGACGATCAATGGTCTTTTCATCAATGCCGGGTGCGCGGAAATCAACGCCAAAGGCGCGTCCGCCCGTTCTGTTTCGCTCAAACCCCGCCACGTGGTCGAGCGAGTATTCAGCAATTTGTCACCGAAGGTATCAAAGGCGGTTGCAAGCACCGCTGCCGGAACGCCGGGATCGCGCACATCCACCAGCTCCGCATTGGGCAATGCTTTCAATGCTTTGCGGCAGGTATCGCAGTTTTTCAGTCCATAGAGGATCATGCTGTCTCCTTCATCACTACGATCAAATAATCGCGCGCGACACGAAATTCGAGGGAGATTTGCTTGCTTTTTCTCCCCGCCGCACGATGTTTATTCATGTGACACGCGACGATCAGTCACGGAACGGCCCGGAGTAAACCCCTAAGTTCCTCCCTGAAAGGCGATTGTGTCGGGGACGGCCTGTGCGTTGCAGGCCTGAAACGCGGACTGAAAAAGGGAGCACGGGAACTATGCCAAATGGCACCGTGAAGTGGTTCAACACCACGAAAGGCTACGGCTTTATCGCGCCTGATGAAGGCGGCAAAGATGTTTTTGTTCATATTTCGGCAGTCGAACGCTCGGGTTTGACGGGTCTGGCAGACAATCAGAAAGTCAGCTTCGACATCGAAGAAGGCCGTGACGGCCGCAGCATGGCAGCAAACATCCAGGCACTGTGATAAACGCTCGGCCCGGGTATACCGGGCCGTCCGACCTTCGCCCTTAGGCCTCCTGCAAACGCCGTGCCTCCGTGCCGGCAAGATCAACAAGTCTGTTCATGTAGGGCTTGTCCAAGTCTTCTGTGCGTGTTGCGGCATAAAGACGTCTGGTTATGCCCTCCTCGGTCAGTGGCCGTGTCACGTAATCAGAACTGTATTTCACCTCACGAACCACCCAGTCTGGCAGCACAGACACCCCCCTGTTCGACGCCACGAGCAGCAGGATCACGGCCGTCAGCTCAACCTGGCGGATGGCTGCAGGCTCGACTTTGGCGGGGCTGAGCAACTGGCTGAAGATATCCAGCCGAGAGCGTTCGACCGGATAGGTGATCAGCGTTTGACCCCGGAAATCTTCGGCTTCGACGAAAGGCTTGGACGCCAGCGGGTGATTGGCCGCCGCGACGAAAACAGGGCTGTAATCAAACAGCGGCGTAAACGTTACGCCCGCAATGTCCTCTGGATCGGATGAGATCACCACATCCACCTCTTCCTTGAGCAAGGCAGGCAACGCATCAAAGGCGAGGCCCGGCCTAATGTCGACATCCACATCCGGCCAGTCTTTGCGAAAGCTCTCGAGCACCGGAAAAAGCCATTCGAAACAGGCGTGGCATTCAATGGCGATATGAAGCCGCCCGGATTTCCCGCTGCGCAGTCCGGCGAATTCCTCTTGCAGCGCTTCGATCTGTGGCAGCACCTGTTCGGCCAACCGCAGCAGGCGCTTTCCAGCAGCAGACAGCCGCATCGGTTTGGACCGGCGCACAAACAGCTCGACCCCGGCCTGATCCTCCAACCCCTTGATCTGATGGCTCAGGGCAGATTGCGTGATGTTCAGTTGCTCTGCTGCACGGGCAACGCCGCCAGCTTCATGAATGGCTCGGATGGTGCGCAGGTGGCGAAACTCGATATGCATATGCGGCTCATGTTAACTATGAGATTTATGAAATTGTCTCACAATGCTGCGCGTGCAACAAGGGCCTAACGAGAAAGGACCCCGTTTATGCAGCCTGAAATATCCTTCGAATTCTTTCCGCCTCGCAATGTCGAGGGCACATTCCGGCTGTGGGACACGGTACAGGTGCTTGCTCCGTTATCACCGCGCTTTGTTTCGGTGACCTACGGCGCAGGCGGCACAACCCGCGATCTGACGCGGGATGTTGTGGCAACGCTTCACAAACACTCCGGCCTTCGCACCGCAGCGCACCTAACCTGTGTTGAGGCAACCAAGGCCGAGACATTGGAAATCGCGCGCGGTTTTGCCGAGGCCGGTGTTCAGGATATCGTCGCGCTGCGCGGCGATCCTCCAAAGGGGGCACAAAGCTTTGAGCCATTTCCGAACGGGTTCAGCAGTTCTGTCGAGCTGATCGAGGCATTGCGCGACACCGGCGACTTTTCGATCCGAGTTGGTGCCTATCCTGACACACACCCCGAGGCCGCCAATGCTCAGGCTGACATCGAATGGCTCAAGCGCAAGCTGGATGCAGGCGCTGACGAAGCCCTGACCCAATTCTTTTTTGAAGCGGACAGCTTTTTCCGCTTTCGCGACGCGTGCCAGAAGGCCGGGATCGACAAACCGATTGTCCCCGGCATTTTGCCCATCGAGAACTGGGATGGCGCCCGACGGTTCGCGCAGCGCTGCGGCACCCACATTCCCGCGTGGGTCGAAGACGCCTTTGTAACGGCCAAACGCGATGGCCGCGAAGATCTGCTGGCCACAGCGATCTGCACTGAATTGTGCAGCGACTTGTTGGAAGGCGGTGTAGACAAGCTGCACTTCTATACGCTGAACCGTCCAGAGCTGACACGGGACGTTTGTTTCGCGCTTGGCGTTGCACCTGAGGTCAAACTGGAAAACGTCGCCTAACGGTGGTCACGCAGGATCTGGCGACGCAGCGCGCGGTTGCCCACCGATGCCTTCCGTCACTTCACGCGCAGCTGCTGCCACGTACCGGCCCAACTCAGGCAGCTGATCGTCGGGCAATCGGGCCGATGGGCCTGAGATGGACAAACCGGCGACCGCTTCGCCGTGCATGTCAAAGATCGGCGCTGCCACGCAGCGCATCCCGAGGTTCTTTTCTTCGTTATCCAAAGCATAGCCGCGCGACCGTGTCAGAGCCAAATCCGCAACCAGCGTGGCCGGGTTCGCCAGTGTGAAGCGGGTGAACCGTTCCAATCCATGTGCCGAAACGACATTTTGCACCTGCTCATCCGTCATCTGAGCCAGCAACGCCTTGCCAATGCCAGAGCTGTGCATCGGAGATAATGTGCCCGGCGGAAAGAACGCGCGGATATTCGCGTGGCTTTCAACCTGAGACATGAACAAAACTTGCCCGTCTCGGGCGATGCCCAAATTGGCGGTCTCGCCCGTTTGCTCCATCAAACTGCGCAGCGCCGGTCGGGCGCGTTCAACCAGCGACGTCCGACGCAGAAAGTGTGATCCGATCTGAAAGGCCCCTGCCCCGATCTCCCACAATTGTGGCCCGGGGTCGAAATCAACGATGCCGCGCGCCTCAAGCGTCACAAGCACACGATAGACTGACGAGGCCGGCTGGCCGCAGGCTTCGGCCAGATCAGAAAGGGTCGAGCCACCCCGTCTACCCAGTGTTTCCAAGACCTCCATCGCACGATCCAGCGATTTGATCCGGTTCTGTTCGAGATTGTCCGCCCAGCCACGCGGCCGCCCGCGCGCCCGCGTGGCGGTATTCTTGTTGGATTCTTCGGCCATCAGATTCGCCTTTCGAAAAACTCTTTCACAGAGTGGAAAATTCAAGCCACTGAATCAATTCATTTTTTCCAGCTCAATACGTTTTTGAAAAATGATTTCAGAAAAATAGACCTCAACGGGGGCGCTTTCTATAACCAACCCCGGAAGAGGAGATTTATCATGAACATGCAGAACCCGGTTTTCATTCCAGGCCCGACCAACATCCCAGAGTCGCTTCGCAAAGCCTGTGACATGCCAACAGTCGATCACCGTTCACCGGTATTCGGACCGATCCTGCATGGCGCGTTGGATGGTGTTCGCAAGGTGCTGCGCCAGACCAAAGGCGAGACCTTTATCTTTCCTGCGTCAGGCACGGGTGGCTGGGAAGCAGCGCTGACCAACACCCTGAACCCCGGCGATACCGTTCTTGCGGCGCGCAACGGAATGTTTAGCCACAAATGGATCGACATGTGCCAGCGCTTTGGCCTGACCGTTCAGCAGGTGGACGTGGCTTGGGGCGAAGGTCTGCCGGTCGATCAGTTTGAACAGATCCTGCGCGATGACACCAACGGAACCATCAAGGCCGTTCTGGCGACGCACAACGAAACCGCGACCGGCGTTGTATCGGACGTGCCCGGCCTGCGCAAAGCCATGGACCGCGCCGGACACTCGGCGCTGTTGCTGGTCGATGGTGTCAGCTCAATCGGCTCAATGCCCTTCGAATTTGACGAATGGGGGATCGATGTCGCTGTTACGGGCAGCCAGAAGGGCTTTATGCTGTCCGCCGGTCTTGCCATCGTCGGCTTTAGTGAAAAGGCAATCGCCGCCTCCAAAGCGGCCACCCTACCGCGCACCTTCTGGTCCATCGATGACATGCGCGCTGGCTATGCCGCCGATGCCTATCCTTACACGCCTTCTGTTGGCTTGATGAACGGCCTTCACGAGGCAACCCGCATGATCCTGGATGAGGGCCTCGATGCTGTATTCGCACGCCATGCCCGAATTGCCGATGGTGTCAGAGCGGCAGTTTCGGCCTGGGGCTTTTCGCCCTGTGCCAAGCGCCCCGAGCTCTATTCGAACAGCGTAACCGCAATCTGCACGCCGGACGGTTTCGACGCGAGCCTGATCCCGGTGCATGCGGCCAAGCATTACAACATGGCCTTTGGCGGCGGCCTCGGCGATGTGGCCGGAAAAGTATTCCGCATCGGGCATCTGGGGCTTTTGACCGACGCCATGGCCCTGTCCGGCATTGCCACTGCTGAAATGGTCATGACAGATCTTGGGCTGGAAATCAGCCTCGGCTCAGGCGTGGCCGCAGCCCAGAACGTTTATCGGCACGGCGGCCAAGCACAAAGGATGGCAGCACAATGAAAGACGTGACAACTCATATCCCGACCTATGAGGACATGCTGGCGGCGCATGAACGGATCAAACCGTACATCCACCGCACCCCGGTTCTGACCTCGTCGTTTCTGAACGAGCTGACGGGCGCAGAACTGTTCTTCAAATGCGAGAATTTTCAGAAGGCCGGTGCCTTCAAGGTCCGTGGTGCATCGAACGCGGTCTTTGGCCTGCCTGACGCGCTGGCGCAACGCGGTGTTGCCACCCACAGCTCGGGCAACCATGCGCTTTCGCTCAGCTATGCAGCCGGTCGCCGCGGGATTCCATGCAATGTGGTCATGCCCCGCACGGCCCCGCAGGCCAAAAAGGATGCGGTGCGCGGATACGGTGGCATCATTACGGAATGCGAGCCGTCAACAACCAGCCGCGAGGCCGTGTTTGCCGAGGTTCAGGAACGAACAGGCGCTGAATTTGTGCACCCCTATAACGATCCACGGGTCATTGCAGGTCAGGGCACCTGTTCAAAAGAACTGATGGAACAGGCAGACGGACTGGATGCGGTCATCGCACCCATCGGCGGCGGCGGCATGGTGTCGGGGACCTGTTTGACACTATCCACCCTTGCCCCCGAGGTCGAAATCTACGCCGCCGAGCCTGAACAGGCTGACGACGCTTATCGAAGCTTCAAAGCGGGCCATATCATTGCCGACGATGCGCCCGTTACGATTGCTGATGGTTTGAAAGTGCCACTTAAGGAAAACACCTGGCACTTTGTCAGCAACTACGTGACGGACATTCTGACCGCGTCAGAAGACGAAATCATCGATGCAATGAAACTGACGTGGAAACGCATGAAAATCGTGATGGAGGCTTCATGTGCCCCACCGCTGGCGACCATCCTAAAGAACCCCGAAATCTTTCGCGGGAAACGGGTTGGCGTCATCATCACCGGCGGCAACGTCGATCTCGATGCCCTGCCTTGGATTGGGCGCGGCTGATTGAAGGTGGATTTGACCAAACCCCAAACCCGGGCATAATCCCAACGCGTTTTTTTGCCCACTGAGTTTCCTATCGGAAACGCCATGCTCTAATTAGAAACCAACGGATGCGCTGCATCCAACATCAAAAGACCATTCGGAGAGATGCAATGAAAGACACAACCAATCTGGACGAATTTGAAGTGGGCTATGACATTCCGGCACTGCCCGGCATGGACGAGGCCGATGTTCAGACACCGTGCCTCGTGCTGGATCTGGATGCACTTGAACGGAACGTGAAAAAGATGGGCGACTATGCCAAAGCCCACGGTATGCGCCACCGCGTACACGGCAAAATGCACAAGTCAGTCGATGTTGCAAAACTGCAGGTCGAATTGGGCGGCGCCTGCGGTGTCTGCTGTCAAAAGGTGTCCGAAGCCGAAGTATTTGCCCGTGGTGGCATCAAGGATGTTCTGGTGTCGAACCAGGTTCGCGAACCCGCCAAGATCGACAGGCTGGCGCGGATGCCAAAGCTGGGTGCGCGCACGATCTGCTGCGTGGATGACATTGAGAACATTGCGGATCTGTCCGAGGCCGCCCAACGCCATGGCACACAAATCGAATGTCTCGTCGAGATTGATTGCGGTGCGGGGCGCTGCGGCGTGACAACGACGCCCGCGGTTATCGAGATTGCCAAAGCCGTTGATGCCGCCGAAGGACTGAAGTTCGCAGGCATTCAGGCCTATCAGGGCGCGATGCAGCATATGGACAGCTATGAAGACCGCAAATCCAAGGTGGACGTCGCCATTGCCATGGTCCGTGACGCAGTGGACGGCTTGAAAGCCGAAGGACTGGACTGCGACATCGTTGGTGGCGGCGGCACAGGATCCTACTATTTCGAAAGCAATTCAGGTGTTTACAATGAATTGCAGTGTGGGTCTTACGCATTCATGGATGCCGACTATGGCCGCATTCTCGACAAGGATGGCAAACGCATTGACCAAGGCGAATGGGAAAACGCTTTGTTCATTCTGACATCCGTCATGAGCCACGCCAAAGCCGACAAGGCGATTGTCGATGCTGGCCTCAAGGCGCAATCGATCGATAGCGGTCTGCCGACCGTCTTTGGCCGCGATGATGTGGCCTACGTCAAATGCTCGGACGAACATGGCGTGGTCGCGGACGCAGATGCCGTGCTGAAGGTGAATGACAAGCTGCGCCTCGTGCCCGGTCACTGCGATCCAACCTGCAACGTGCACGATTGGTATGTCGGCCTGCGCAACGGCAAAGTTGAAAGCCTGTGGCCCGTCTCGGCACGTGGCAAGGCCTACTGACCCGATCTGGCTCCGCACTGCGGTGCGGGGCCGAACGCCGCCCTCAAGGCCGGCGCAATCCGCCAAACAACGCAATGCACTCAGGGGTTCTTGCCCCGGAAAAGGATAAGTTATGGCCGACGGAGCCCCCAAACTCGAAGCGAACCTGGTCACAATCGTACCAGAGGCCGAAATCGCCGGCCTGATGACGCCACAAGATGCCTATGACGCCGTCGAGGCAACTTTTGCAGCCATGAACAGCGGTGCGGCCTATAATTTCCCGGTGATCCGGGAGGCAATCGGTCACGCCGACGCGCTGTACGGTTTCAAATCCGGCTTTGATAAAGACGGGCTATCACTTGGGCTCAAGTCGGGCGGATATTGGCCCGGAAACGAAAACCGCGGACTGACCAATCATCAGTCCACGGTTGTCCTTTTCGATGCCGACACCGGCCGGGTCAAGGCGCTGGTCGGCGGCAATCTTCTGACAGCGCTCAGGACTGCTGCGGCGTCGGCTGTTTCCATCAATCACCTCGCCCGCAAGGACGCGAAGGTGCTTGGCATGATTGGCGCGGGCCATCAGTCCGCGTTTCAAATGCGCGCAGCTGCAACCCAACGCGATTTCGAAAAGGTCGTTGGCTGGAACTTCCACCCGGAAATGATTGGCCGTCTGGAAGAAACCGCCCGTGATCTGGGGCTCCCGTTCGAGCAGGTGTCGCTTGAGGAATTGGGAACCCAATCTGATGTCATCATCTCGATCACTTCGTCACATCAGGCCGGGCTTATGGCAGATTGGGTAAAACCCGGCACACATATTGCCTGCATGGGTACGGACACCAAGGGCAAGCAAGAGGTCGACCCGGCCCTTTTGGCCAAGGCCACGGTCTTTACCGATGAAATTGCGCAAAGCATCAGTATCGGCGAAGCGCAGCACGCCATTGCTTCGGGTTTGATCCATGAAACCGACATCACAGAGATTGGCGCAGTCATCAATGGTGCGCATCCCGGCAGGCAGAATGATCAGGAAATCACGCTGTTTGATGGCACCGGCGTGGGTCTTCAGGACCTTGCCGTTGCGTCAAAAGTGGTGGAGCTCGCCCTCGAACGCGGGGTTGCAACTCAGGTAAATTTCTAGGCTTTCTCCCCTAGATTGATAGAAAGCGATTTTTTCACCTGCGCAAGCTCGTCACGCTTGCGCCTCTAAATGCACACATTCTTCGTCCAGTGGTTGTTAACCAAGATTAACAATGGCTGGACGGAGAGTGAAAAAATGAGCGAACGGATCGTAGGTCTTTACATCTTCCTGCTGCGAACAGTCGGTGCATATGCCGCCGCGTTTTCAGTTCTGTTCTTTGCGACTCTGAACACACAGACCGCGTCAGGTATTGATCTGATCCTTCCGGTCCTTGGCAATTTGCTGGCGCTTGCCATTGCGATCGCGATTGCGATCCCGCCCATCAAGGCAGAGCGCCTCACCCCCAAAGCCCGCGAGGGCGAATTTTTCAGCCTGATCGTTCCCTTGGCCGCGCTGCCATTTCTCATGGTGTTGCCAAGCTGGACAGCCGTTGCCGGTCTCGGTCTCGGCTCGGAGCTCACGCGGAACATGGCGATCCTGTCGTCCGCGCCAACACTTCTTCTGGCCGGTCTGGCTTGGGTTATCGCATTTGCGCTTCACATGCGCGCAAAGGCCAAGGCCGGCGCCTCAGGTCAGCCAGACACGACCGCGCTGGCTGCCGGATAACGCCGGCACCCCGGCCATCAGGCACCGCGTGGCGCCCGTTTGACCAACCCCAGCTTTTCGCGCACGGCCTGAGGCCCGACGACCTTGGCCCCCATGCCCTCAATCACGCCCACTGCACGCTCCACAAGTTGCGCATTGGTTGCCAGAACGCCTTTGTCCAGCCAAAGATTGTCTTCCAGGCCAACCCGCACGTTGCCCCCGGCCAAAATGGCAGCCGCAACATAGGCCATTTGATTGCGGCCCAGCGCAAAGGCCGAAAAGGTCCAATCGTCTGGCACATTGTTGACCATGGCCATGAAGGTATTCAGGTCATCCGGTGCACCCCAGGGCACCCCCATGCAAAGCTGCACAAGAGCGGGCCCTTCCAGAATGCCTTCGCGAACCAGTTCCTTGGCAAACCACAAATGACCGGTATCAAAAGCCTCGATCTCGGGCTTCACGCCCATCTCGGTCATCATTGCCCCCATGGCCCGCAACATGCCCGGCGTGTTGGTCATGACATAGTCCGCCTCAGCGAAATTCATGGTTCCGCAATCCAGTGTGCAAATCTCCGGCAGACATTCCGCAATATGAGCAACCCGTTCTTCGGCGCCAATCATGTCAGTGCCTGCCTGTACCGGCAGAGGCTCAGAGGTCGGGCCAAAAACGATGTCGCCGCCCATGCCAGCCGTCAGGTTCAGAACCACGTCCACATCCGCATCACGAATACGATCCGTGACCTCGCGATAATAGGCCAGATCCCTCGACGGCGTGCCACTCTCAGGGTCACGAACATGGCAGTGCACGACGGCAGCACCGGCCTTGGCCGCTGCGATCGCACTGTCGGCAATCTGCTTGGGGCTGCGTGGCACATGCGGGCTGCGATCCTGCGTGCCACCAGACCCTGTCACAGCACAGGTGATGAAAACCTCACGGTTCATGGTCAAAGGCATGACATTGGTCCTTCTTCTTTTTCAAAATACGCATTGATCGGGCAGCCAAAACAGACGCCGCAAGTTTCACCGCGCCAGTATGGGACGGTGGGCGGGGCGACGTGAGCCTGCTCACAAGCGCTGGACACCGTCAACGCCCCTTCCAGACAGGGTCGCGCTTTTCGGCAAAAGCCCGGGCGCCTTCCAGTTGATCCTCGGACCTGTAGAGCCGCTCCACAGTTTCAAACTGGCTCTTGGTAATTCGGTTCAGCGCGTCCTGGAACTTCATATCTTCCGCTTCGCGCACCACTTCCTTGATAGCCGCAAAAACCAACGGCGGACCCGAGGCCAATTCATCTGCCAATTGCCGGGCCTGCGTCATCAGCTCATCCGCCGACAGCACCCGGTTGACCAGCCCCCAACGCGCCGCTTCCTGCGCGTCCAACCAGCGACCGGTCAACAGCATCTCCATGGCAATGTGATAGGGAATTCGTTTTGGCAGCTTGATACTTGCCGCGTCCGCAACGGTGCCCGAACGGATTTCGGGCAGTGCAAAACTGGCATGCTCTGCCGCCAGCAGAATGTCCCCGGACAGGGCCAATTCCAATCCGCCACCGCAGCAAATTCCATTGATGGCCATGATCACGGGTTTGTTCAGTCCACGCAACTCCTGCAATCCACCGAAACCGCCAACACCATAGTCCCCATCGACCGCGTCGCCCTCTGCCGCCGCTTTCAGATCCCAGCCCGGACAAAAGAACTTTTCACCAGCCCCGGTAACAATCGCCACACGCAGCTCCGGGTCATCCCGAAATTCGGTAAAGATCTCGCCCATGATCCGGCTTGTGGCCAGATCGATCGCGTTGGCCTTGCCTCGTGCCAAAGTCACCTCAAGTACGGCGCCGCGGCGTTCCGTCAGGATCGCATTCTCACTCATTTTCTTCCTCCAGTCGGATCAACGCGTCCACGGCCACGGCCTTGTCCGCAAAGCACAGCAACGGGTTGATCTCTATCTCCTGAACCGCGCCGGAACGGGTTAGCACATAGTCCTGCACACAAAGCACTGCATCAGCAATGGCGCCCGTATCAACAGCCTCCGCGCCGCGATAACCCCGCAGGATCGGGGCCATGCGCAAACGGTCCAAAACCTCCAAAACATCCTGCCGCGAAACCGGCAGCAAAAGGTGTTCAACATCTGACAGTATTTCCGTCAGAACCCCGCCTGCTCCAATGGTCAAAACGAAGCCATGCGCCGGATCACGTTGCACCCCGATCAGCAATTCAGCCAAGGCGCCGGGCATCATCTGCTCGAGCCAAAGGGTCTCAGACCCGATCTGATGGGCCGCCTCTGTGACCTCTGAGGGACTCGCCAGCCCCAGCCAAACACCGCCCTGGCCGGTTTTATGCGCCTGCCCCATGGCTTTCAACGCAACCGGAAACCCGATCTCCTGCGCGGCCTCTGCGGCCTCGCATACAGGAACAGCGCGCCCGATCGGACAAGGCAATCCATGTGCCGACAATGCGCCCTTGGCTTCATCCTCAAACAGAACCCGCTCAGTGACACCGTTTTCCGGAATTTCAGGCATCAGAATGCGACCGCCCGGGGCAGACACCACAGAGGCCGCAGCCGCGATGGCTTCGAGACTGTCGCCGATGCCGCACAGCGGAATCATGCCTGCTTCCATGATCTGCTCTGCGCGCGCCTCGGGCATCGTGTCGGGAATGCTGGACAGAATGGCCAAAGGTGTTTTCGATTGCCCCGCAGCACCTGCTGCAGCGCGCAACGCGACATCCCAATCCGAGGTTTCACACCGATCCGGACGCGGAAAATCGAGCACGAGCAATCCGATACCCAGATCGTCCCGGTCCAGCATCGCCTTATAGCACGCCTGCATCGCGCCTTCGTCTGCCCAGATATACGTGTGGTAATCCAACGGGTTGGCCAAAGCGACCTTTGGGCCCAGCGCCTTGGACAGCCCCTTGTGCTGCCGGTCAGTCAAGGCCGGAAACTGTACATCCGTGCCCAGCGCGCTGTCGGCAATCAAACTGGCCTCACCCCCTGAGCAGGACATCGAGACCGCTTTGCTGCTGCGCAAAGGGCCCGTGCAATGCAAAATCTTCAAGGTCTCCAGAAAACCACCAAGAGAGCGGGCGCGCGCGATCCCCAACCGATCCAGAAAGGCCTGTGCGCCCGCATCGGATCCCGCCAGAGACGCCGTATGTGAAATCGCGGCGGCGCTGGCCTGCTCGGATGCCCCAAGCTTCATGGCTACAATGGGTTTACCCAAAACATGCGCCTTGTTCGCAAGCGCTTCAAAGGCGCGAATATCGCTGAACCCCTCAACGTAGAGGCCCAAAGCCGTGATCCTCGGATCATCCAGCAGCGCCATTCCAAGCGCAGCCAGATCCACCTGCGCCTGATTGCCGACTGTTCCCAAAAAGCCAATCGGCAGCCCGCGCCGCTGCATCGTCAGATTAAGCGCGACATTGGAGCTTTGCGCGAGGATGCCCACGCCCCGCTCCACGGGTTGCAGACCATGGATATCCGGCCAGAGCGATGCGCTGTCCAACGCATTGATGAACCCATAGCAATTGGGGCCAAGGATTGGCATGTCCCCGGCGGCTTTCAAAAGCGCTTGTTGAAGGTCCGCGCCATCAGCCAGCTCTCCGGCTGCCTCACGAAAACCTGACGCGAAGCAGACCGCCCCGCCCGCACTGCGGCTGGACAATTGTTCAACAACGCCAACTGTTGCTTCACGGTTGACCCCGATAAAACAAGCGTCCGGTGCCTCGGGCAGATCGTCAAGCGAAGCAAAGGCGGGCAAGCCGCCAACAGTTGGCCGTTTTGGGTGAACCGGCCAGATTGGCCCGTCGAAGCCAAATGCAGTGCATTGCTCGATCACATTGCGGCACCATGCGCCGCCGCCCACCACGGCGATTGAACGCGGTTGCAGCAGCCGTTCGAACCGCGTCATGTCAGGCGCCCAGCGGCCGGAACAAATCGCGGCTGATAATATGACGCTGAATTTCCGACGTTCCGTCCCAGATGCGTTCAACGCGCGCGTCCCGCCAGAACCGTTCGATCGGGAAATCATCCATGAGCCCCATACCCCCAAAAATTTGAAGGCTGGTGTCGGTGACCCGTGCCAGCATTTCCGATGCATGGAGTTTGGCGCTGGCAATCTCGCGGTTCGCAGGCAGGTTCTGATCCAATCGCCATGCACCGTTCAGCGTCAGAAGATCTGCGGCATCGATTTCTGTGATCATGTCTGCAATCTGGAAGGAAACCCCCTGAAACTTGGCAATCTGCTGGCCAAACTGCCGGCGTTCCGCCGCATATTCCAACGCCAGATCGAAGCAACGCCGCGCCCGCCCGACGCAGAACGCCGCGACGGTCAATCGGGTCGCGTAAAGCCATGTGTTCATGACCTCAAAACCGCCATCAACCTCGCCCAGAACCTGTGCATCTGACAGTCGGCAGTCATCGAATTCGAGAATGCAATTCTTGTATCCCTTGTGGCTGACCGAATTGTAGCCGTCCCGCACAGTGAAACCGGGATGACCCCGATCCACGAGGAAACAGGTGATCCGCTTTTTGGGGCCTTTGGGTGTCTCATCCACGCCCGTGGCGACGAAAACGATAAAGAAATCAGCATGATCGGCGCCTGAAATGAAATGCTTGGTGCCGTTCACAACCCAATCACCGCCATTTCTGGCGGCGGTACATGTCATTCCCCGCACATCCGAACCAGCCCCCGGCTCGGTCATGGCAAGCGCATCCATCCTTTCGCCCCGGACTGCGGGCAGCAGATAGCGATCCCGTTGATCGCCTTCGCACGCCATCAGGATATTCTGAGGACGACCAAAGAAATGCGTCAGCGCCATCGAACCGCGCCCCAGTTCACGCTCGACCAACGTGAAATCCAGATGGCTCAGACCTGCACCACCAACCTCTTCGGGGAAATTACAGGCCCAGAACCCCATTTCCTGCACTTTGGATTTGAGATGTTCGGCAAGCTCCTGAGGCACCTCGCCGGTGCGCTCTACCTCGGCTTCATGCGGATAGATTTCAGTCTCGACGAAACGCCGAACCGTTGAGACGATCATCTCTTGTTCTTCGCTCAACCCAAAATGCATGACACCCTCCCCGCGTCCGTCTTTGCTGGATTGACTGAACGCATATGCGTCAGGCAAAGTCGTGCAGGATTGGAGATTTTAATGCAAATTTCGCAAAGCCCACCAAAAGAAATCGGCATCCTGCTGTTTCCGGACTTTTCGAACCACTGTCTGGCCAACACGGTTGAACCGCTGCGGGCCGCAAATTCGCTGGCGCGGCGCACGCTTTATCGCTGGCAGTTTCTTGGTCTGTCGAAATCAGAGGTGATCTCGTCCTCGGGACTGCCTGTCACACCGGAGTGCGCGCTGTCGGATCATCCCGGTGGAGCCATGCTTCTGGTGATGCCCAGTTATGGACACACCACGCATACGGCTTCACCTGTTTTGACAGCCTTGCGGGCAGCGGAACGGCGTTTTGCCTGCCTCGCTGGTCTGGACACGGGCAGCTGGCTGCTGGCCGCGGCCGGGTTGCTGGACGGACATCCCGCAACAATCCACTGGGACGTTCTGGATCAGTTCGCCGAGGCCTTTCCCGATGTCGACGTTGTGCAGGACCGGTTCATTCTGGGAACAAAAAGGGCCAGTTGCGGTGGGGGTGTCACAGCGCTTGAAATGATGCTGGCGATGATCGCCAGGGATCATGGCGCCATGCTGGCACTCGAAGTGGGTGCCCTGTTCATGCATGGCGAACGCGCGCCGGGCGCAATGGCCGAGGCCGCCAGCCGCCCGGGCCAAATCGTGCAGGCAGCGGCAGCACTGATGCGTCGCAACATAGAAGAACCGCTAAGCCTTCCCAACGTCGCAAAAACACTGGGGTTGAGCCAAAGAACCCTTGAGGCCTATTTCAAACGCGAAACCGGCCAAAGCCCGGCGGCGGTCTATCGCGCGCTGCGGCTTGCTGAAGCGCGGCGCCTGACGGAACAAACACGTCTGAGCGTCTCAGAAATCGCGACCCGCTGCGGCTATGACAACGCCAGCGCGATGACACGGGCATTTCGTCTGCACCATGGAACAACACCACGAGAGATGCGGGCCCTTTGATCAGCTGTCGTGCGCTGCAAACCGAGGCGGTACCAGGCCTGCATGAAACCATTGCGCCAGTGTGACCATGGAAAAACACGGCAAGCCGGTCGCCCGGGTGATGTCGCGTGCATAGGGGCCCATGTTCGTGCATTCCAAAACGATGGCGCCCAGATCCGGATGCGCCTGTTTCATCGCCATGGCGGCGTCCACGTTGTCCTGACGGGCTTTGTTCACATCCATCTGAATTTCATTATCGAGAATGGCCCGCGTAAATTCGTGTCCGCCTTCTGTTGATCCGATGGGGGTGCCTTCGGGCACATGGGCCGCCGACAAATGTGCGGCAGTCAGGGTCGAGGCCGAGATTGTCAGGATTCCGGCACGGCGTCCCACAGGCAACATTCGGTTTACCAGATCAACCTGGCATAGGCTGGACGTCAAAACCGGAACCGGAACAGCCTCGGCAAGCGCGGTCTGGAACAGCGCCAGAAACCCACAATTCGTTGTGATCCCATCGGCACCATCAGCGACCAGCTGTTGCGCGGCGTCGATAAAGGCTGGCAGCATCCCCTCAGCCCCCCGCCGCACGATCAGATCAGGCGATGCATCCCGCACAATGCGATAGAGCACCGGAAACGGCCATGTGCCAGCATGCCCCATATCGCCCGGGATCCGGGGAAACCGCGCGTCCAGCATCAATATCCCAAGGCTTGCGCCGTAAATGGATTTGCCGCCGCTGGCGATGTCTTGGCTGTCCATGGCTGTTCCCTTTGCCCCGAAGGCTCGCTTTGCATGTACCGACACAGCACCGCGCTTTGCACCCGTTTGCAAGCCAATTCACGCCATAGGACTGGACACTCGGTGCTTGCCAAAAGCCGATCTGCCCCGCACTCTCGTAGCGCAACACCGGGGAATGTCATGAAAGACTCAAACAAACTCAATGGCGCCGAAGCGATGGTGCGCATGCTCGAAGCGCAGGGTGTCACCCATGTTTTTGGCCTGTGCGGCGATACAACTTTGCCGTTTTACGACGCGCTCTACACGCTGGATCACGACATAACCCATGTCCTGACGCGGGACGAACGCTGTGCCGCTTACATGGCCGACGGATATGCGCGCGTGACCGGCCGTGTCGGCGTTTGTGAAGGGCCATCAGGCGGCGGCGCCACCTACATCCTGCCCGGTCTGATCGAAGCGAACGAAAGCTCATATCCGGTGCTGGCCATTACAACCGATATTTCTGTTGGCTCCTATGGGAAATACCCGCTGACCGAAGTCGATCAGGAAGCCTTGATGCGCCCTTTGACCAAATACAACACGGTCATCAAGCAATCTGCCCATATCCCGCGCATGGTGCGCGCGGCGTTTCGTGCCATGACAACCGCCCGTCCCGGCAGCGCGCATCTCGGTTTGCCCTACGACATTCAGTACGATGCTGTCGATCCAACGGACATCTGGGGCGATACGACCCACGCAACATACCCGGCCCGCGCGACGGCCCCGGAAACCGGTGCAGCCGAAGCCGCGGTCGAAGCAATCCTGACGGCCAAACGGCCTTTGATTGTCTGCGGCGGCGGCGTGGTGATTGCCAAAGCCTGGGACGCGCTGGGCCAAATGGCGGAAAGTCTGGACATCGCCGTAGCCACCTCTGTCTCTGGCAAGGGATCCCTGTCTGATGATCACCCGCTCTCGCTAGGCGTGGTAGGCTCGAACGGCGGCACGGATGAGACGTGGGAAATGATGACCGATGCCGATCTGGTCGTTTTCATGGGCTGCCGCGCCGGGTCGACCACCACAAAACGCTGGGAAGCACCCGCACCGGGCACGCGTATCGTGCATTTTGACAGTGATCCCATGGTGATCGGGGCCAACTATCAGACCGAAGTCGGCGTGGTCGGCGATCTGCGCCTTGCACTGGATCAGGTCAACGCTGTCTTGCAAAAGCGGTCTGATCTGCCGCGTTTTGGTGGGGCTGCTTCGGTGGCAGAAATCAAGAAACGCAAATTTGCGCGCTTTGCCGAACTGGCAGCCAGCGACCAAGCGCCCATGCGCCCCGAACGGCTGATCGAAACGCTCAACCGGCTGCTGCCCGAACGATCTGTCGTCGTGTCAGACCCCGGCACGTCTTGCCCGTATTACAACGCCTATGGTCACCTGCCAAAACCGGGGCGTCACTACATCACCAACCGCGCGCATGGAGCGTTGGGCTATGCGCTTGGGGCATCGCTTGGCGCTTGGTTTGGACGGCCAGAGGCCAAAGTGGTCGCGATGATGGGGGATGGATCCTTTGGGTTCACCTGCGGTGAGCTGGAAACCGTGGTTCGCCACAACGCCCCCATCACCTTTATCGTTCTGAACAATGCCAGCTATGGCTGGATCAAGGCCAGCCAGATGGCCGACAAGGACAAGCGATATTTCCACGTTGATTTTTCACGCACAGACAATGCCAAGGTCGCCGAAGGCTTTGGTCTGAAAGCATGGAGCGTATCCGAACCCGCAGATTTTGAGCCCGCGCTCGCTGCTGCGCTGGCCCATGACGGACCGACTTTGATCGATGTGCAGGTTCAGCCTCTGGAAGAGGCCGCTGCGCCCGTTATGCGATGGATGGGGTAGTCTGCGTATCGCTGGCGGCACACAATCTCGATTGACACAAACCATATGCAGCAGGACACTCTTGCCAGTCACAGTCCGTGGGAGAAGAACATGAACGCACCTCAGAGCATTGCCAACATTGACCATTGGCAGGAACGGGTCGATCTGGCCGCAGCCTTTCGCTGGACCGCGCGCTTGGGTTTTCATGAAGCCGTGGCAAACCACTTCAGTCTTTCGATCAATGATGATGGGACAGAATTCCTGATGAACCCGAACCTGATGCACTTTTCGCGCATCAAGGCATCAGACCTGATCATCGTCGACGCAAACGACCCCGATACGCTGTCCAAACCCGGCGCGCCTGATCCAACGGCCTGGGGGTTGCATGGCGGTCTGCATCGCCTGTGCCCGCAGGCGCGATGCGCGATGCATGTGCATTCTGTTCATGCCACCGTGCTTGCCTGCCTCAAGGACAAGCGCCTGCCCCCCATTGATCAGAACTGCGCGATGTTCTTTGACCGGATCGCCATCGACAACAATTATGGCGGTCTGGCTTTTGAAGACGAAGGCGCGCGTTGTGCGGACTTGCTGAAAAACCACAAACACAAGGTTCTCGTCATGGGCAATCACGGCGTCATGGTCATCGGCCAGACCGTCGCGGAAACCTTCAATCGTCTGTACTACTTTGAACGCGCTGCCGAGACCTATATCCGCGCGCTGCAAACCGGGATGGCGCTGGATGTTCTGTCCGATGAGATCGCCGAAAAAGTTGCCTCTGAGATCGAAGACTATCCCGTCGATCAAGAGGCCCGTCACCTCGAAGAACTGAAGGCCATTCTGGATACCGAAGGGTCAGACTACGCGCACTAAAACGATTTCCGACCCATCCAGATGTATCCATTTCGGTAACTGGCAATGCTATTCGCCGGTTCAGTGACCGCCAATGCATGAGCCAATTTTCAGAGTTCAGCTCGTTTTCCTACGCTCATTCAAGGTGGCGAAATGTTGCGAAAACTGTTCAGATCCCTGATATGGCTGGTTGCCAGCTTTGCGGTTTTTGTTATCGCCGCGCGCTCTGTTTTTCCCCTTCCAGACATCTCGGAACGTCGTCTTTCGACTGCGATTCCAGCCTCTCAAGAGACGGAGTTCGGGCGCGTGGCCCTCGAAGCTGCCGAAATCTATTCCGGTCTTTCGGGAGTAGCGCCCATGCCCGGCGGTATCGATGCATTGGCCAGCCGCTTGAGCATGATCAACCAAGCCCAGCAAAGCATAGATGCGCAATATTACATCTGGCACGATGATCTATCGGGTATTGTTTT
This sequence comes from Paracoccaceae bacterium, assembly GCA_020630695.1. Lineage (GTDB taxonomy): Bacteria > Pseudomonadota > Alphaproteobacteria > Rhodobacterales > Rhodobacteraceae > Thalassococcus_A > Thalassococcus_A lentus. Next base: position 27,503 of record JAHDIS010000057.1, read on the forward strand.
ATTGGACGCATTGGACAAAGCGGCAGACAGAGGCGTGAAAATCCGTCTCTTACTGGATGACAACGGTGTTCCTGGCCTTGATGGTTTCCTCGCTGCTTTGAATGCGCATCCCAATTTTGAAATCAGGCTATTCAACCCGTCAACAGTGCGTTCGCCGAAAGCGATGAGCTTCTTGTTTGACTTCTTTCGCATGAACCGCCGGATGCACAACAAATCACTCACGGTAGACGGAGCCGTGACAATTATTGGTGGCCGCAACATAGGCGATGAGTACTTTGAGGTGGGTGAGACCTTTTACAAGGATATGGATGTTCTAGCCGTTGGCCGGATCGCACAAGAGGTCGCATCTGTTTTTGATGCCTATTGGAACAGCCAATCTGTTTTTGAAGTCGAAACCATTATTCCCGGGCGAGGCGCGCGTTCAGAATTTGATGCGCGCGTCAAAGCCGTCATGTCAGACAATGAAAGTGCGTTGATTTTGGACGACGTGGCGTCCAGTGCGAACAAACTGGCTTCGCGTATAGATCTATTGGAATGGACAAAAGTTACATTGGTTGCGGATGACCCGATCAAGGGTTTGGGTAAGGCAACCCGAGACGATCTCATGATATTTCGCCTCGATGCCATTATGGGCGATGTCGAAACCCGCCTTGACCTCGCCAGCGCCTATTTTGTGCCCGGGCGGCAAGGAACCAAATTTTTTTCGGATCTCGCGATTCAGGGCAAAGATGTCAATATTCTCACCAATGCCATGAACACGACGGACGTGATGTTGGTTCATGCCGGATACACTAAATATCGGCGCGCTCTGCTGGATTCTGGTGTCGATTTGTTTGAGCTGAAACTGCGCGGCGAACTTGCACCCGGCTCTGACAATCAGCTCAATCCGCTTGGTTTGCGCGGCGCGTCCCTGCACGCAAAAACTTTTGCCATCGACAACGAAAAGGTCTTCATTGGCTCGTTCAATTTTGACCCTCGATCTGCAATTCTTAACTGTGAAATGGGGTTTCTGATTGAAAGCCCAAAAATGGCCCGGTCTTTCAGCCAAACATTCGACGGCCCCTTGGACTTGGTTACATATCAACCAAGGCTAAGCGCCGATGGCCGGATGGTGTGGGCAGAACCCTCTGCTACAAGCGATCCGATGATTTGGCAGCAAGAGCCGGGAACCAGCCTTTTCAGGCAAATAGGTCTTGCCGTTCTCCAAGTGCTGCCGATCGAGTGGATGCTATAGCCGCAAACATTCCATGACACTAAAAAGATCAGCCTCACGCAGTATATGGCGGGGGCTGGTCCTTTCCTTTTGGGTCGGACGACACGTCGCAAACAGAACAGAATCTTTAGATTGAACCAGAACACCATGCCCCAAGCGGACAAGAGGACATGAATTGGCAAGTTCGGATCAGGACAAAGAGGCGGCGCGTTGGAACTACCATCCACAGGGTGCCGTGGCGCTGAACCCATTGTTTCAGTGGCCGCCAAAGCCGGCAGCGGTACTGCGGTGGTATTCAGCCTATTGGCTGGCGATCTCCAGCACGACCTTCACAATCGCTCTGGCCTTTGTGGGCTATGCGGTTTTCCTGCCGCCGCTGACTGCGATGGCAGAATGGGCACCCGGATGGATGATCACGGTCTGGCTATTGAACCTGATCCCACATGTGGCAACCGCCGGTCTTTTGCACCTTTGGCTTTATCGCTGGCGCGGTCAGGGAACAGCCTATAAATTCGATCCGCGCGATCAAACCCGTGACAATGGCACCTTTACCTTTCGCAATCAGGTCCACGACAACATGATTTGGACCATTGCCAGCGGAATCACCCAATGGACCATCGCGCAATGGATTGTGTTCTGGGCCATGGCAAACGGATACGCACCGGCCTTTGCCTTTCCGGACAATCCCTTGTGGTTTCTGGCGATGTTCCCGGTTCTCGTGATTTGGTCCAGCTTTCATTTCTATTGGGTCCACAGGGCCTTGCACTGGCCGCCGCTCTATAAGCTCGCCCACTCCCTGCATCACCGAAACGTCAATGTCGGCCCGTGGTCCGGCATCTCGATGCACCCGGTTGAACACCTGCTGTTCTACACCAACTTCCTGATCCATTTCGTACTGCCCACTCACCCCGCGCACCTGTTGTTTCACGGGTATATGCAATCGATCCACCCGGTGTTTTCGCACTCGGGGTTTGAGCAGCTCTACGTGGCTGACAAGGAACGCGCGAAGATGGGCGATTTTTTCCACCAGCTCCACCACCGTTACTTCGAATGCAACTACGGCACGGTCGAGATGCCCTGGGATCGATGGTTCGGATCATTTCATGACGGATCTGCACAGGCCACCCAAGAAACCCGCGCACGCAAGAAACAGATGTATACGGGGCGCTGATGCGGGGGAATATCAGCCCGGCCGAAGTCCGGTTTCGACCAACAGACCTTTGCGCTTGGCCTCATAGTAGTACCCGCGCGCATACCACATGATTGCCGCATCCGGATCGCCATCCGCCACGATCCACGCGCCACGCAGATATTTCAGCCCGT
>JAHDIS010000104.1 GCA_020630695.1 Paracoccaceae bacterium
ATCTGGAAATCACGCTCGAGGCGAACCCCGGTTCGGTCGAACGCGCCAAGTTTCACGGCTTTGCCGAGGCCGGGGTCAACCGGGTGTCGATGGGCATTCAGGCGCTGAACGAACCGGACCTGCGCCGCCTGGGTCGCCTGCATTCGGTTGAAGACGCCCAGCGCGCCTTTGACATAGCGCGCGATGTTTTCGCACGTGTCAGCTTTGACCTGATCTATGCCCGACAGGATCAAACCCTGACTGCCTGGGAGGAAGAGCTGGGCCGCGCGATGGACATGGCCGTGGATCACCTGTCGCTGTACCAGCTGACGATTGAACCGGGCACTGCCTTTGGCGATCGGCACGCGCGGGGCGGGCTCAAAGGTCTGCCATCGGACGATCTGGGTGCCGATATGTATGATGCCACGCAAGGCCTGTGCCGCGCGGGTGGCTTTGACGCCTACGAAGTATCCAACCACGCCCGCCCCGGAGCAGAGTCACGACACAACCTGATCTATTGGATGTATGGCGACTATGCCGGGATCGGTCCTGGAGCCCATGGGCGGCTCACTTTGGATAGAACACGCTACGCCACCGAAAGCCACATGGCACCGAGCGCCTGGCTGCATGCAGCTGAAGCGGGCAATGGCACTTCATTGCAGGACGCGCTGACCCGCGAGGATCAAGGCGCAGAGTTTCTGTTGATGGGCCTGCGCCTGCACCGCGGGGTCGACACGCACCGCTTTCGCGCCCTGACCGGGAATGAATTGCCCGCAGATGTTTTGGCCAGTCTGGTTGATGACGGGCTGATTGCCCTGAACAACGGCACGCTGCGCGCCACCGCGCGCGGCATGCCTGTTCTGAACCATGTCCTGTCGCGCCTTCTGAACGACGCTTAGTTTGTCATGCTCAGGATGCGACAGATCGAATCCAGTTCGTCCAGCGTACGGTAGTTGATCGTCACCGCGCCCGCTTCCTGACCCGGCTTGTGGGCAATCCGCACCGGCATTCCAACGCTAGCCGAAAGATCGCCTTCCAGCGCCTTGGTGTCGGCATCCTTGTCGCCGCCCGGCTTGGCCTTTGGTGTCGATTCCGCTTTGTCAGAGCCTACGGCCAGCGATTTTGCCAGCTTCTCAGTCTCGCGCACCGACAGCCCCTTGGCCACCACCTGGCGTGCCAGTTCCGAAGGGTGTTCCGACGTGATCAACGCCCTTGCATGGCCCGAGGTCAGCTGACCGCTTTTGACCAACGCCTGCACATCTTCGGGCAACTGAAGCAGGCGCATCAGGTTGGCGATATGGCTGCGGCTCTTGCCCAGCGTTTCGGCCAGCTTTTCCTGGGTGTGCCCGAACTTGTCCAGCAGCTGACGATAGCCGGCCGCTTCTTCAATCGGGTTCAGATCTGCGCGTTGAATGTTTTCGATGATCGCGATCTCGAGCACTTCAAGATCGTCAAAATCCCGGATGACCACGGGCACTTCGTGCAGCTGCGCGATCTGCGATGCGCGCCACCGGCGCTCACCCGCGACGATCTGGTAATGCCCGGCCTGATCCGGCGCCGGCCGCACGACCAGCGGCTGCACAACTCCGTGCGCTTCGATCGAGCTGGCCAATTCCGCCAGTTGGTCTTTGTCAAAGCTGCGCCGGGGCTGATCCGGATTGGGGTGGATGTTTTCAATCGGAACCTTGCTGTCCGGCGCTACCCGATTGGTGGGCGCTGTGCCTTTGGGCTCGACCTCGACATCCGACATCAGGGCCGACAGCCCCCGGCCCAATCCGCGTTTCTTTTCTGGCATGCCCGTACCCCTTAAGCCGCTTTTTGTTGCGTATTCTTTTTCAAAACTTCCCGGGCCAGCGCGCGATACGCCCGCGCCCCTTTGGACAGCGTGTCATAGTCCAGCACTGGCATCGCGAAAGACGGCGCTTCGCTGACGCGCACATTCCGCGGAATCACTGTCTGAAACACCAGATCGCCCAGATTATCGCGTGCGTCCTGCTCGACCTGCTGCGACAGGCGATTACGCACGTCATGCATCGTCAGCACAATCCCTTCAATCCGCAGGTTCGAATTTGCCGTGTCGCGAATCTCGCGCACAGTCAGCATCAGCTGCGACAGGCCTTCCAGCGCAAAGAATTCACTTTGCAGTGGCACCAGAACCGAATCCGCCGCGACCATGGCGTTCACCGTCAGCAGGTTCAGCGACGGCGGGCAATCGATCAGGACAAAGTCAAAATCGAACCGCTCCATCTCGGGCTGGCGCAGCGCGTCATGCAGAAGGTGGCTGCGCTTTTCATTGGCAATCAGCTCGATATCCGCCGAGCTGAGATCAACCGTCGCCGGCACAATAGACAATCCGTCGATCTGGCTGGCCTGGATGATCTGCTCAAGCGGTGCATCGTCGATCAGCAAGTCATAGGTCGTGTAGTCGCGCGCCGCCTGGTCTATGCCCAGACCCGTTGATGCGTTGCCTTGAGGATCAAGATCCACGATCAGCACATTCTGACCTTCCTCGGCCAGTCCGGCCGCAAGATTGATCGTGCTGGTGGTTTTGCCCACACCACCCTTTTGGTTGGCAACGGCGATGATCTTGGGATGCGGAGCAAAGGCCCTGTCAGGCACGGGTCACCTCTTTGAACTTCAGGATAACAGCGTCTTGCGACGTTTTGCTTTGTACCACGTCATGCGTAAAAGACCATTCTTGACAGGCGAGATTCACTTCATCCTGCCAGGTTCGGCCCTTTTGAAACAGATAGACCGAGTCGCTGTGTGCAAAGCGCTGGGTCAAACCAAACAGCTTATCCAGCGGCGCCAACGCCCGTGCCGACAAGACATCGGCACTTGGTAAATCAACCGCCTCGATCCGCTGCGAAACCACGGCAGCGGCCAGATCAAGCTCGCGAATAGCCGTTCTGAGGAATGTGCTCTTTCGGCGATCCGATTCGATCAGCGTTACATGGCCGCCTGGCATCTGTTCCTTGGCAAGGATCGCAATGACAATACCCGGAAAGCCGCCACCGCTGCCAAAGTCATACCACGTGCGCCACGGCGAATGTTTCACGTGAAACACTTGCTCGGAATCCGCGATGTGCCGGCTTTCAAGATCGTCCAACGTTGAGGGCGCCACCAGGTTGATCTTGGGCGACCATTTGCGGACCAGCGCCGCGAATGCCGTCAGGCGCTCGGATGTTTCACGTGAAACACCGCTCATCCCGCGTGCTTCTCGATCCGTTTGATCTGACCCAACAGAACCAGCAAAGCAGCGGGCGTCATTCCTTCAACCCGAGACGCTTGCCCCAAAGTTTCAGGACGCACCGCAGACAGCTTGGCTTGCAGTTCATTTGAAAGTCCCGAGATCCCCGTGAAATCAAACGCCGCGGGGATCTTCATTCCTTCGTCGCGCTTGATCGCTGCGATATCCCGCTCTTGCCGGTCGAGGTATTGCGCATACAAAGCATCACAATACACCTGGCGCACGATGTCGGCATCCAGCGACTCAGCATTCGCCAGCGCGATCACAGTCTCAAGCTCCATCCCGGGATAAGACAAAAGATCGTATGCGGACCGCAACGTTCCGTCCTGGCTGACCTTGATACCGGAATTTTGCAACTGCGTAGGAGTGAAGGTCTCTGCGTTCAAATGGGTCTTGGCCGCCACCAACTCTTCCATTTTGCGATCAAAAGCCCGCTTGCGCGCCTCTCCGACCGAACCGATACACGCACCCATGGGTGTCAAACGCTGATCCGCATTGTCCGCGCGCAGCAAAAGCCGGAACTCTGCCCGCGACGTGAACATCCGATAGGGTTCCGTCACACCCCGGGTGATGAGATCGTCGATCATCACGCCGATATAGGAATTCGTCCGGTCGAACGACGGCCCCTCTTTGCTCAACACGGCTGCTGCCGCGTTCAGGCCAGCGACCAGACCTTGCGCTGCAGCTTCTTCATACCCGGTGGTGCCGTTGATCTGGCCGGCAAAGTGCAAGCCCTTGACCTGAGGCAGCTCGAGGCTCGAGCTCAGGTTGCGCGGGTCAAAGAAGTCATACTCGATCGCGTATCCTGGCTGGAGGATCACGGCGTCTTCCAACCCGGCGATACTGCGGACGTAGGTCTCTTGCACATCTTCGGGCAACGACGTCGAGATGCCGTTCGGATAGATCACCGAATTGCTGAGGCTTTCAGGCTCGAGGAAGATCTGATGCGACGTCTTTTCCGGGAAGCGCACGATCTTGTCTTCGATAGACGGGCAATAGCGCGGCCCGATCCCATCGATATGACCCCCGTACATGGCCGAGCGCGACAGGTTTTCCCGGATCACATCGTGCGTCTTATCGCTGGTATAGGTGATGCCGCACGACACCTGCTGAGCCGCAGCCTGTTTGGTATCAAAAGAAAAGAACGTCGGTGTTTCGTCACCCGGCTGCATATCCAACCCGTCCCAACGGATTGTTTTACCATCCAGCCGAGGCGGCGTCCCCGTCTTGAGCCGGCCCACAGGCAAATCCATGTCCCGCAAACGTTGCGCCAGAAGGTTCGACGGATCGTCCCCCATCCGCCCAGCCGGATAGCTCTTTTCCCCGATATGGACCAAACCACCCAGGAACGTGCCAGTCGTCAGGATGACACGAGGCGCGGTCAGAACAGATCCGTCCTTCAGCGTCACGCCCTGAACAACTCCCTGTTTGATCGGAATATCGACAACCTCGGCAAAGACCAGTTCCAGGTTTTTGCATGTCGCCAGCGCTGCCTGCATCGCCTGCCGGTACAAAGCACGATCTGCCTGAGCGCGAGGACCTTGAACAGCCGGGCCCTTGCGTCGGTTCAACAAGCGAAACTGAATGCCGGCGGCATCCGCGACGCGGCCCATGATGCCATCCATCGCGTCGATCTCGCGCACCAGATGGCCTTTGCCCAATCCACCGATCGCAGGATTGCAGGACATCACGCCGATATCACGCTCGGACATGGTGACAAGGATCGTCTTCGCGCCCATCCGGGCAGCGGCATGCGCCGCTTCGGAACCTGCATGGCCGCCGCCGATGACAATGACGTCCGCTTGTTTCACGTGAAACATCCTCACTTGCCCAAACAGAAAGACGAGAAGATATCGTCGTATATATCCTCGATGCCGATCCGGCCAACCA
>JAHDIS010000058.1 GCA_020630695.1 Paracoccaceae bacterium
ACAGAGCCTGATGAGCAAAGGGATATTACGCTGATCTGGCACCGAGGTCGCGCTGGCCCTGCAGGCCAGCGAAACGCTGAAGGCTGAGGGCATCAACACCGCAGTTGTTTCCCTGCCCTGTTGGGAGCTGTTCGAGGATCAATCCGCAGACTACCGCAACGCAGTTCTGGGCCAGGTTCCCCGGGTCGGCATAGAAGCCGCGCTGCGCTTTGGCTGGGATCGCTACCTGAGACCTGAGGACGCCTTTGTCGGCATGCCGGGTTTTGGCGCATCGGCCAAAGCAGAGGTGCTTTTTGACCATTTCGGGATAACGGACACCGCGATTTGCAAAGCAGCAAGAGACCTGCTGCAAAAGCACTGAACCCATTTCGGCGGCATGGCCGTCAAACGCCAAATGCCAATGCTGCGTTTTCGCCCGGCATTGCGACGCAAACAGGCTTTCCAATTTGTGGAACCGGTGGCACTGTCACCGTCATGAAGGACCTGCCCGATATACCAGAACAGGCGCCGCTGCGTCCGCCCTCCCAGGTGATGCGTCTTTCCCGTATGGGATCGATGTTCCCGACGCGGCTTTCGTTTCTGCGTGTCCTGATGCGGCGGCTGAGTCAGGAAGGCGCGACACTGACGCGGCCTGTTTGGGAAATCGACCAAGGCGGCTTTGGCCATGCTGTCTATTCGATCGATCTGGGCGGCCACACCTATAGCCTTGTGGCGATATCGACCGACCTGCCGGACCATTTGCGCACCGACCGAGTGATCGCCACAGCGTGGGACACCGCCTATGTCTTGTTTGACGGCACGCCAGATGCTGATGACATCAGCCGGATCATAGCCAACGCGCCCCGCCAAGAAGCCGGCCGCTTTACCGAAAAAGAGCTGGTGCTCAGCCGCGCAAACAAATCCGTGCGCCTGTTCAACCATGTCGTCGAACAACTGCGCGCAGGCAATCAGCCCGACCTGACGCTTGTGAACAGCGTCGGATATCTGATGCGAACAACCGCCGTCTATGGAAATGGCAAATTCGGCATTGCTGACCGTGGTCTGATTGAGGATCGGCCCGGACTGGGCGGGCCTTTTGCCGCCGAAATGTTGACCGTCTGGATGATCCGGAACTTCACCCATGATCTGGCAGAGTTTCTGGGCGGTGCGCCACTGGACGACGCAGTCAAACGCCATCTTGGCATCGGCAATTCAACAGGGCTGGGGATGGCGCCTTTTCTGGTGTCTCACCCGGTTCTTCTGCACAACTGGATGATCGCCCGGGAAACGGCGATCGCCCGGGCCTGTGCCGTCGAGCGTTTGACCAACCAGCAAACCGCCACGCTGCAAAAGCTATCGTCCCGCGCGGCGCGCCATCTCGAACAGTGGAACGTACCAGCCGATGAACATCAGGCGCGGATCGAAACGATCCGGCACGAGTGGTCCGCAGTGAGCGAGATGATCAACGGACAGGTTTTGTCGGGACCCAAGCCTATTGCTGCGTTGATGGACAAGACCGCAGCAATGAGCGTCGATACGCAAGAGTTGGTGGCATCGCTGGTGATCGAACCATTCGGTGAACTCGTCGACGGCCTGTCCGAATGCATGAGCGACCCATTTGGCCTGCGCGCTGTACCATTCCAATCGACGCATGAATTGAAAGACGCGATCGAAAGTGGCTTTGACTGGGCGTTGGAGATTGATTTCGACGGGCAGGAAAACACGCGGCTGTTCTGGTATGTGTCCGAAGAAAAGCTGGAGCCGCGGCTCGGGGATCGCCATGCCGAACCCGGTGCTGAGCTGGAAAGTCCGCTGGATATCGCCCGCCGCGTTCAGGCCCTTTGGTCTGATCTTGACGGTGCCGACACCGATCTCAGAGCGTTTCGCCAAAACCATCCCCAGCACGAAATGGCCTTGAACCGTGTGCTGTGCACCGCTCTGCATCCCTATTCAGAGATCCGAGACAACCTGATCGGAGCGGGTTGCCTTCCGATCGATATGCTGCGCTGCAAACTGTCATTTTTCGGCGCCACCAAGTTTGACCCCAAGTCGGACCGCTGGACCCGGATTGCCTTGGCCCAAGGCGCGCCGCTACCACACGAATTACAAACCAGCCGTGCTGATGATTGGTGGCTGCCAGTCCTCGAAGGCTTGGCGTCATGACCCATTCAGCGACGGAAATCGCGGCCCTTGCTCAAAAGGCGGCGCGCGGTGCTGGTTTTCCTGCGGCCCAGGCCGAACACTTCGGGCGCGTGGCTGCGTTGCATCTGGGCGCAGGCCGGGACGAAGCGGCCTTGCTCGACGCCTTGCAAGACCCCTCCGACAGCGCAATTCTGCGCCTTCCGCTGCTGATGGATGATGTACTGCGCGCTGTCGCGCTCGCCGGCAAAGATGTCTCGCTCAGTCTGCATCCAGGCGACGAACATCTTGTTTTGTCCTATGCGCGCTGGTTGCCGATGCGGTTGACGGCCTGCGCCGTGCGCCCCGAAACCGACAGCCATCAGGCGCGCCTCGAACTATCCGCAGACCCTGCGGTTCCGGCGCGCCCGGCGCTTCCGGCGCGGATATCAGCAAGTCCGGACTTGATGGAAACCATGGGCGCCCTGGCGGCCAAAACCTATGTGCCGGCCACCGAAGCATCCCGCAGTGCCGGGGCCGGCGCGGGCGATATCGACAACGATTGAGCGCCCGGTTCTGACGGCACGGCCTCAGTTATCCGCAAACGGGTTTTCCGGGTATTCAACCCCCATCAGGTATAGCCCATGCGGCGGGCAAACCGGCCCGCAGGCCGCGCGATCCCTCGCGTCCAATGCTTCGCGCACCCGATCTGGAGACCAGCTTCCCGCGCCCACCCGCTCCAACGTGCCCACAATGGAACGCACCTGATTATGAAGGAATGACCGCGCGCGCAGGGCAAAGCGGATTTCCCGCCCGGCCAACCCATCATGGGTCTCGATCTGAATGTCATCCATCGTTTTGACCGGCGACAAGGCCTGGCACATCACAGACCGGAACGTCGTGAAATCATGTTGCCCTAACAGATGCGCCGCGCCTTCGCGCATGGCCTCAACATCCAGCGCGTGGTTCACGCGCCAAACCTGTCCGGTCTCCAGCGTTGCCGGGGCGCGGCGTGTCAGCAGACGAAATAGATACCGCCGTTCAGTCGCTGAAAACCGGGCGTGCCAGTCGTCGGACACAGGCTCGGCACGAAGGATCGCGACAGGTGCAGGCTTAAGATGATAGTTCAGCGCCTCGGACAATCGGAATGGGTCCCAGTCCTTTTGCATGTCACAATGGGCAACCTGTCCGCGGGCATGCACCCCGGCGTCTGTCCGTCCTGCGGCGGCAATCGTGTGATCGCGTGGCTCCAGCTTGGCCAGCGCTGCCTCGATGGCACCCTGCACCGAAGGCTGGTCCGCCTGTCTTTGCCATCCCGCAAAGGGGCGGCCGTCATATTCAACCAAAAGCGCATATCTGGGCATGGTTTGCCCATAGCGTTGCCAGCGCTTTACAGCAAGAGTTCCCTGCGCGATGGGGCCGCGCAATGGGACGGTGGGTGGGGCGCCTTCCGGCGCAGCCGGAACAGCGCCGCCGACCGTAACCTCCAACGGGAAAAGAGCGCGGTCTCTCCCCTCTGGCCCTTCCCCGCGCCCGTGCTTATCTTGCATTTGCAAACAAGGGGACGATTGCTTTGGTTATTGGAACGATCGCGGACACGCTGACACGCGGTGTCGAAAACGTGACCGGCACATTGTCGGAAACCTTCTTTGAGCCAACCCTGCGTTTGGGGGTCACCGGGCTCAGCCGCGCGGGCAAGACCGTCTTTATCACGTCACTGATCGCGAACCTCATGGATCGCGGCCGCATGCCCCAACTGGTGGCTCAGGCCGAGGGCCGGATCTTGTCCGCCTACCTGCAGCCGCAGCCCGATGACACGATCCCGCGGTTTGACTATGAAAGCCACTTGGGCGCGCTGACCGCACAGAACCCACGCTGGCCCGACAGCACGCGCGCAGTGTCCGAGCTGCGCCTGTCGCTGAAGATTGCGCCCAGCGGCCTGCTTTCCGGCTTTCAGGGCCCACGCACATTGCACCTGGATATCGTGGATTACCCCGGAGAATGGCTGCTTGACCTCGGTCTGATGGACAAGACCTATACGCAGTGGTCGGCGGATATGCTGGCCCGTTTGCCCGGGCGCCCGGACACAGAAGATTTCCTGCAGCTATCCAACACCGAAGACAGCGCCAAGCCGCTGGATGAAAGCCGCGCAAAAGCACTGGCAGATGCTTATACAGCCACATTGCAGGCCGCGCGTGAGGCGGGTTTTTCCGACTGCTCGCCGGGTCGTTTCCTGTTGCCGGGCGAATTGGCCGGGTCGCCGGTGCTGACCTTTGCCCCCTTGCCATCGCGCACAGGCGCGCCGCGCAGATCGCTTTGGCGCGAAATGGAAAGACGCTTTGACGCCTACAAGGCACAGGTGGTCAAACCCTTCTTCCGGGATCACTTTGCCCGCATAGACCGGCAGGTGGTTTTGGTTGATGCGCTTGGCGCGATCAATGCGGGCCCGCAGGCAGTCGAGGATCTGCGCCGCACCATGACGGATATCCTGCGCGCCTTCCGGCCCGGCACAAATGCCTTTCTGACCAATCTTTTGATGGGCAAACGGGTCGAAAAAATTCTCTTTGCGGCCACAAAGGCCGACCATCTGCATCACAAACAGCACCCCCAGCTGACCGCGATCATGGATGCGCTGGTTCGCGAGGCACGCGACAAAGCCCGCTTTGCCGGGGCCGATACACAGGCTCTGTCTCTCGCGTCGCTGCGCGCCACCACCGAGCAGACCATCACCCATGGCGGACGCGAACTTGAATGTGTGCGCGGATCGCTTCTGTCGGACGATGGAACAGCAGGCAAACAAGCTGCGTTCTATCCCGGTGATCTTCCCGAAGATCCGGCGCATCTATTGGGGCCCGCGCGGGACGGGGCCGAATCCTGGCTGGACGCCGACTACCGGGTGATGCGGTTTGCCCCGGCCCGCCTGACGCTGAAGCCCGGCGAAGGCCCGCCGCACATCCGGTTGGATCGTGCCGCGCAATTCCTGATCGGTGACAAGCTGTGACCGGGTTCGAAATCCGCCCTGCCGGTCCTATGGACGCAGGCGCAGTCGGCGCGATCCTGTCGGGTTTCATCGACACCACCGAATGGATGCCGCGCATTCATACCCGCGCCGAGGATCTGGCCCATGCCGATATGCTGATCCAGCGCGGCTGGGTCACTGTCGCGACCCGCAATCGAAAGGTCTGCGGATTTCTTGCGCGAAACGGCAGCGTGGTTCACGCGCTTTATGTGCATCCGACCGCGCGATCGACCGGGGTCGGTGCGATGCTGCTGAACGACGCCAAATTGGCCAGCCCGGCTTTGGAGCTCTGGACTTTCGAAGCCAACCGAGGCGCACAACGTTTCTACGAACGCGAAGGCTTTGAACTGGCCGAACAAACAGACGGCAAAGGCAACGACGAAGGTCTGCCAGACCGCCGATATGTCTGGTCCGCAACCTCCGCCGAAGCAGCCAAACAAACGGAGCGCACAGCATGACCGATCCCAAAGGCCCCGTTCTAATCGAGCTGGACGACGAAACACCACACTCTCCTTCCGAAGCGCCCCCGGTGCCCGACATTGGCCAGCCTGCGGCCCCAAGCGGGCAAGCGATGGCCAGCGCCGTTGCTTTGGCCGCCCGCAAACCTTCGGCATTGGCACGCTGGTTCTGGCGGCTGTTGCTGGCCTTGGTTGGCACCGTTGTATCGATCGTGGCATGGAACTTTGCCACCAGTCTGATCACCGCCAATCCTTTGCTCGGTTGGGCCGTTACGGCGCTCATTGCCGCGTTCGTGCTGGTTCTTCTGCTGATCGCGATCAAGGAACTTGCGGCCTTTTCGCGACTGTCGCGGATCGACACATTGCATCACGCAGCGGCCAGCGCGCGCGCCAACGAAGATCTTGGCGCAGCCCGGCGGGTTACGGCCGACCTCAAGAAGCTGTTTCAGCGGCGCGAAGAAACCCGCTGGGGCATGGAACGGCTCGTTGAACGCGAAGCCGAGGTGTTCGATGCAGCGGGTCTGCTGGATCTGGCCGAGCGAGAGTTGCTGTCCCCACTGGACGAAGCAGCCGCCACAGAAGTGGAGGCCGCAGCCCGTCAGGTTGCGACTGTAACCGCGCTTGTTCCCTTGGCGCTTGCCGATGTCGTGGCAGCCCTGACCGCGAACCTGCGCATGATCCGTCGGATCGCGGAAATTTATGGTGGCCGTTCCGGAACGTTGGGAAGTTGGCGTCTGACCAAGGCCGTGATGTCCCATCTGGTCGCGACAGGGGCAGTCGCGGTCGGCGATGACATGCTGGAGCCCATTCTGGGCGGCGGCCTGCTTGGAAAGCTCTCGCGCCGGTTCGGCGAAGGGTTGGTCAACGGCGCGCTGACCGCACGCGTCGGCGTAGCAGCCATGGAAGTATGTCGTCCGTTGCCCTTTCACGCAGCAGAAAAGCCAGCCGTACGCAGCATGGTTCGGCGTGCTCTCAGCGGGTTGTTTTCGTCGGACAAAGACTGATCACACGGCCACTAGTGGCGGCGCGTTTCACAGAAAATTACGGCTGGTTAACAGCCATTTCACACGTCGCGGCGTAGGGAATCTCAGACTGTTTGGTCCATTCGTGACCGGCTAATGTCTTTGTATCGATTTTTAGACCTGTTTTTTTCAGAACTGATCCCAAACTCCAATTTTTCCGGAGCTAATTATGCATGAGACTATTTCAAACGCGCTTGGCGCGGATGTCTTGCGTTTGCTGGGTGTACTCGGCTTTTTCAGCTATGTTGCCATGTACACCTGCCTGTCCCTGCGCATTCTGAACAGTGAAAGCATTCTGTATTTTGCTGGAAATATCGTTGCGGCTTCTCTGGTGCTGATTTCCCTGACACAGGACTTTAACCTTGCTTCCGCGCTGATCCAGATTTTCTGGATCGCCATCGGTATCCCGGCAATCGTTCTGCGCCTTGCAAAGCGCAGGTCTGACAAAGTCGCCGACGAAACTGCAGCCCGCAAGCGGCGCGCACGACTCGCCGCCGGAGACGGCATCAAAGCTATTCCAGAGAACCCAAAGGCGGCAGCAAATCGCCACAAACCAACCGAGTCAGTATCGCCGGAACCGGCCGCACCGTGGATAGCGGAAACAGCAACCGGTCCCGCAACCACGGCAAAACACGGCTATCGGACTGGTATTGCGGGGTGAACATCCAGCTCATGGCCTGATAACCGCGCACATGCCAGCGTCTCGCCTGTGCATACCAGCGCCGTGCGATCTGAACGTCTCCGCCGGCGACCTCAAGTGACCGCGCAAGCGCCAAAGCATCCAGAAGCGCCATGTTTGCGCCCTGCCCCAATTGCGGGCTGGCCCGGTGCGCGGCGTCACCAATAAAGACGGTATTCTCGTCATAGGGCCTGCGCAAAGTGCCATGGCTGTAACGGGCCATGGTCATCTGAGCGGGGTCGGTGATTTGGTTCACAAATGGCGCGAAACCCGGCCAGAGTTGCGCGGCCTCATCGCGCCACTGCTCCAAACCGTTGTCCAGCCACATCTGATAACTGTGCTGCGGCAATGACCAGAATATCGCAGCCTTTGGGCCGGATTGCCCCGGCACAGTGCCAATCGGCAGAACTCCCAGCATACGATCAGCACGGCGGTACATCTGGCGCAGTTCATTGCGGGGCAAATCGACTTCGTCCGGCCAATCAACGGTTCCCCAAAGCGCCCCGTAAGACAGCCGCCGCGCCTTCATCGCGGACAGCGGGGACCCGGCCCCGGTGGAATCGACAATCATGTCAAATGGCCCGTAGCGCTGATCACCACAGATCAGATGCCCCGGTTCAACCGCTGTGACGGTGCTGCTCGTCACAATCTGAACACCCGCGCGCTCGGCAGTCGCGAACAATGTGTCAAACAGCGCCGCCCGGTGGATGGCCAGTCCAAACCGCGGGTCGCCCGGCGCGTCATAGCTGACATCCAGAACCGGCCGGCCCGATTGCGTCTCGTGGCCCAGCATCCTGTGGACCCGGTTGCCCTGCGCCATGGCCCCGTCCAGCGCGCCGATCCGTTCCAGCACCCGCTGGCCCACAGGTTGGATCACCAACCCCGAACCCACGGGGGCCGGGGCATCAAACTGATCGAAGATCTGAACCGAATGACCGGCCTGCGCCAAGGCAGCGCCAACGGCCAAACCACCTATGCCAGCTCCGGCAATCGCGATGTCCAGCGAACTCACCATGTCACTCGTCCTCTCTTGAACAAAGATGGCAGCGCAAACAATTCGCGCAAGAGACGTGCTGACGCAGGCAGAACGCATCCCGGCTCTGGACGCCGCCGCGCCCCGCGCCTATAAGCGGCGCATGATGTATGCACAGGCGATCATCATTCGAATTACATGCCCGGCGCTCTGATCACACGAGCCGCCGGGACAAGGCGTATGGACCACCGCGCCGCCCCTTCCCAACAGACCGAAATCCGCTGACTTTCAAGGACACAGCTTATGTGCGCCGATACGCCCGACACGACTACGACCCCCGATTACAAAGAGACGCTCAGCCTGCCCAAGACGGACTTCCCGATGCGCGCCGGCCTGCCCAAGCGCGAGCCCGCCTGGTTGGAACGCTGGGAAAACATTGGCATCTACGACACCCTGCGCGCCAAGGAAGGCCGCAAACCTTTTGTGCTGCATGACGGCCCGCCCTACGCCAACGGACACCTCCACATCGGCCACGCGCTGAACAAGGTGCTCAAGGACATGGTGGTGCGCTCACAGCAGATGATGGGCCATGACGCCCGCTACATCCCCGGTTGGGATTGTCACGGTCTGCCGATCGAATGGAAAATCGAAGAGCAGTACCGCACCAAGGGTCTGGACAAGGACTCTGTCCCGGTTATCGATTTCCGTCAGGAGTGCCGCAAGTTTGCCGAAGGCTGGATCGACGTTCAGCGTGAGGAATTCAAGCGACTGGGCGTGACTGGTAATTGGCCTGATCCTTATCTGACCATGAATTTCCACGCCGAGCGCGTGATCGCCGAAGAGTTCATGAAATTCCTGATGAACGGCACACTCTATCAGGGCTCCAAGCCTGTGATGTGGTCCCCTGTTGAAGAAACCGCACTGGCCGAGGCCGAGGTGGAATATCACGACAAGGACAGCTTCACGATCTGGGTGAAATTCAAGGTCGTCGGAACTGGTGACGCGACACTGGATAGTGCGCAGGTTGTGATCTGGACCACCACGCCTTGGACAATCCCGTCCAACAAGGCTGTCGTGTATGGCGCAGATTTTTCCTACGGCCTGTATGAAATCACCGGCCGCCCAGAAGAGTGCTGGGCCAACATTGGCGATCGCTACATCATCGCAGACAAGCTGTCAGCAGATGTTCTCGGCCGTGCGCGCTTGGAAGAAGGCATGTATCGCCGCCTTTGCGATGTCACGCAGGACGATCTGTCGAAAATCACGCTGCAGCATCCTTTGGCGGGTGCCGATGGCGCAAACGGAGAATGGGACGATATCCGCGATTTTCGCGCTGCCGATTTCGTCACCGACGAAGAAGGCACAGGCTTTGTCCACTGCGCGCCATCGCACGGGATGGAGGAATTTGAGCTCTATCGCGATCTGGGCATGCTGGAACAGGTCATCACCTACAACGTGATGGATGATGGCAGCTTCCGAGAAGATCTGCCGTTCTTTGGTGGCAAACACATTCTGCGCTCCAAGCCCAAAAAGGGTGACTGGGAAGGCGACGCAAACGCGGCCGTCATCGCCAAACTGACCGAAGTCGGCGGCCTTCTGGCCCGCGGGAAAATCAAGCACAGCTATCCACACAGCTGGCGTTCCAAAGCTCCGGTAATCTACCGCAACACACCGCAGTGGTTCGCAGCCATCGACCGCCCCGTGGGCGACGGTCAGGACGAATACGGCCAAACGATCCGCGAACGCGCGCTGACATCCATCGACAAGCTCGTTGAATGGACCCCGCAGACCGGACGCAATCGTCTGTATTCGATGATCGAAGCACGCCCCGACTGGGTTCTGTCACGCCAGCGCGCTTGGGGCGTTCCGCTTACCTGCTTTACCAAGAAAGGCGCATTGCCAACGGATGATGATTTTCTGCTGCGCAATGACGAAGTAAACGCCCGCGTCGCCGAAGCCTTTGAGGCCGAGGGGGCGGACGCATGGTACAAGGAAGGCGCAAAGGAACGTTTCCTTGGCAACGTGGTGAACCCGGACGACTATGAGCAGGTCTTTGACATCCTCGACGTGTGGTTCGACAGCGGCTCGACCCATGCCTTTGTTCTGCGCGACCGCGAAGACGGCTCAGAGGGTGGTATCGCGGATCTGTATCTGGAAGGCACCGATCAGCACCGCGGCTGGTTCCACAGCTCGATGTTGCAGGCCTGCGGCACCAAGGGGCGCGCGCCTTATCGCGGCGTTCTGACCCACGGCTTTACGCTGGACGAGAAGGGCAACAAGATGTCCAAATCGCTCGGCAATACCGTGGCACCAGAAGAGGTGATCAAGCAATATGGCGCAGATATTCTGCGGCTCTGGGTAGCGCAGTCCGATTATACCGCTGACCTGCGCATCGGCCCTGAGATCCTGAAAGGTGTGGCCGACGGATATCGTCGTTTGCGCAACACCATGCGCTATATGCTCGGCGCCCTGTCGCACTTTACCGAAGAGGATCGTGTGGAGCCGGCGGACATGCCGGAGCTGGAACGCTATATTCTGCACCGCCTCGCCGAGCTCGATAAAGTCGTGCGCACTGGCTATGCGGCCTATGACTTCCAGGGTGTCTACCAGCAGGTGTTCAACTTCTGCACATTGGAACTGTCAGCCTTCTACTTCGACATCCGCAAAGACGCGCTCTACTGCGACGGGAATACCGACCGTCGCCGCGCGGCGCGCACGGTCATGGACCTGCTGTTCCATCGCCTTACAACATGGTTGGCACCGGTCCTGGTCTTCACGATGGAAGAAGTCTGGCTGGAACGGTTCCCGGGCGACAACAGTTCGGTGCATCTGGTGGACATCCCCGAAACGCCGCAGGCGTGGCTGGATGAAACACTGGCCGCCAAATGGCGCGATGTGCGCCGGGCCCGTCGGGCGGTAACCGCAGCGCTGGAAGTCCAGCGAACAAACAAGGTGATCGGTGCATCACTTGAGGCTGCCCCCGTCGTCCATATCGACAACGCCGAATTGTTGGCCGCGCTGCAATCGGTGCCGTTCGAAGACATCTGCATCACATCGGACATCACGTTGACCGCTGATCCAGCTCCAGAGGACGCATTCCGCATGCCGGAAACGCAGGAAATCGGCGTGATCTTTGAGCAGGCCGACGGTGAAAAATGCCAGCGCTGCTGGAAGATTCTGCCAGATGTCGGCACGCACAGCCACGCGGGCACCTGCGGACGCTGTAACGACGCACTGGGCTAAACCCAAAAAATTACGGGAAACCAAAACCTTGGTTTCCCGCTTCTCTACAACGCTTGGCGCAACGTGTCTTTTGCAATTACGCTGATTGGGTATTTTCAAAAGAGGAGTGTGTTATGCGTCGGCGTATTTTTCTTTTTTCATCAATTGCAGCAGCCGGATTGGCCGGTTGCGCTGCAGGGCCAGACAGTTTTTCCATGGCCCCCAACTCTACCCTGATCGTGGTCCGCCATGCAGACCGAAAAGACGAAGATTTGACAGCCGCTGGCCGCGCAAGGGCACGCGCGCTCGTCAAGGCATTGGACGGCATGAAACTGGACGCGATCTATTCGCCGGGGATAAAGCGAAACCTCGACACTGCCATGCCCCTGTCCAAGGCCCGGAGCCTGCCAATCACCCGCCGCCCACAAGAAGCACCAACCGCACCCTTGGTCACAGAAGGCGCGGGCAAAACGGTGATTTGGGTGGGCAACAAAGGCAACATCGCCCAGATCTGGGAAGATCTGCGCCTGACTGACCCTGCCCCGCTGGAGTATGGCGATCTGTTCATCGTGCGGTCAGACGCAACCGGAGCGGTCACGATCGAACGAAGGCGTTTTGGCGCGAGTTGATCCAGCGCTTGAGGGATAAACCTTCACGCTCTTGCTGCGTTCATTCCACCCAGCGGCAGTAACGCTTACCGTTGATCGTGGTGCAGACTTCGTTTTGACCGTTTTGCTTGGCCCATGTCATCATGCGGTTAAGCTTTCTGTCCGCGCGCGCCTGCATTTCCAGTTCTTTCTGGCGTTCAAGATGCTTTTGACGGCGCATTTCCGCAACGGCCTCTGTGTGGGATTTGGACGGGGACATATTTGGGCTGTCGGTCAAGGCACGCAGGTCTTCGACATTCAGGCGTGCCACCACTTGCGCGATGTCAGATTTGGTGGCGGCCGCATCGATGTAAATCTCGATTTCATCTGCGATTTCACCTTTTAGGCGGATCACACCTTCTGGTGCCTTGCGAGATGTGATGTTTCGGAACGAAACCCCACGATGGACCATTTCGATTTGGCCACGTGTGCGACCCTCGTGGCTGTCCATGGTGAGCATGCCAAAAATGCCTGAATTCGTGCGCGTGTCTTTGAACTGCGCATGAACAATCAAGACCTTGTCACCACGAACGAAAACGCGTCGTGCCTTGGCTTTCTTGGCGTTCCGAACTTTGCCCTTGGCCATGCCCACGGCTTTGTCGAGCAGGAAGACCGGGTGCTTTTCTATCTCTTGTTGCATTTCCTGAAACTCAGAAGGAACCGGCGCGGGCTGACCTTTCATCACGGCCTGATACTCCGGCGTCCATTCCACTTCTGTCCACCCGGCGGGCGCGGGCGGCAGATAGTCCCGCATTGGTTTGTCACGACGCAATTCACGCTCTGCACGCATCGCCGCTTCCCGTCCACGCTGGGCAAAGCTTTCGGCCCAATCGCCAACCGTGAATTGACCCGGGGATTTGCCCGCCATTGTCGATTGGGTGATATAGTCGGTTGCTCCCAGCGCCAAAAAACTCAGCACGATAAAGCCCAGTACACTCATAATGACGTTTTTCACCGCAACTCTCCTTTTGCGTGTCTTACGCACAACCAAACAGGCAAACCGGGCAGAAACTGGGCCTCCATTCGGCGATTTGGCGAAAATCCGTTAACAATCCACCCAAATCTTTGGGGATTGCGTTGCGATTTGCGGCGGTTTCACGCTGATTTGCTTGCTCTGAGGTCTTCCCCCTCAAACGGCGCGGGCCTATAAGGGCGTCGGTTCGGACATCGGGGAGTCGCGGACCCATCGAGTTATGAGGCAGGGCACATATGTTGGGATTGGATAAACTGCTGGGCATGTTCTCTTCGGACATGGCCATCGACCTTGGGACAGCGAACACGCTGGTCTATGTGAAAGGTCGCGGGGTTATCCTTTCTGAACCCTCAGTGGTCGCCTATCACGTTAAAGACGGCCAAAAGAAAGTTCTGGCTGTCGGCGAAGACGCCAAGCTGATGCTGGGCCGGACACCCGGCAGCATTGAGGCGATCCGCCCCATGCGCGAAGGCGTTATCGCCGATTTCGACACCGCCGAAGCGATGATCAAGGAATTCATTCGCAAGGTGCACAAGCGGTCCACCTTTTCCAAACCAAAGGTCATCGTCTGCGTGCCGCACGGTGCTACGCCGGTTGAAAAGCGTGCCATCCGTCAATCTGTTCTGTCTGCCGGTGCGCGCAAGGCCGGTCTGATTTCCGAACCCATCGCCGCCGCGATCGGTGCGGGAATGCCGATCACCGATCCAACCGGCAACATGGTCGTCGATATCGGCGGCGGTACAACCGAAGTGGCCGTTCTATCGCTCGGCGATATCGTTTACGCCCGCTCGGTTCGTGTCGGTGGCGACCGGATGGACGAAGCCATCATCAACTATCTGCGCCGCCAGCAAAACCTGTTGGTTGGTGAAAGCACGGCCGAACGGATCAAGACCTCGATTGGCACAGCCCGGATGCCCGACGACGGCCGCGGCTCGTCGATGCAAATCCGCGGTCGCGACTTGCTGAACGGTGTGCCCAAGGAAACCGAGATCAGTCAGGCCCAGGTGGCCGAAGCTTTGTCAGAGCCGGTGCAGGCCATCTGCGAGGCGGTGATGACCGCGTTGGAATCCACGCCGCCAGATCTGGCCGCAGACATTGTTGACCGCGGTGTAATGCTGACCGGCGGTGGCGCTCTGCTGGGCGATTTGGATCTGGCCCTACGCGAACAAACTGGTCTGGCCGTTTCCATCGCCGACGAGTCGCTGAACTGCGTGGCGCTTGGTACCGGCAAGGCGCTTGAGTACGAAAAACAACTTCGCCACGCCATCGACTACGACAGCTAAGACCCGGCAGCCCCGCACTGCCGGAGTTTTGTACAAATCTGCCATTTTATGGCAGAGAGTGCGAAATGATACGGAGGAGCCGTGGCTCAGGATCGCAGCACAGCCGATGAATTCACCGGCCCGCTGAAGCGTTTGCTTCTGGCGATACTCGTGCTTGTCCTGACCGGTATTTTCCTTTTGTGGCGTATCGACAGCCCCCGCGTGGAACGCTTTCGAGCACAGGTCGTGGACGCTGTGGTCCCCAACATGGATTGGGCCATGGCCCCTGTGACCGGCGCCGTGAACATCCTGCGCGATTTCCAAAGCTACCAGAAAATCTACGAACAAAACCAAGAACTGCGCCGCGAGCTGCGCCAAATGACAGCCTGGAAAGAAGCGGCCTTGCAGTTGGAGCAGGAAAACGCCCGGCTGCGTGATCTGAACAACGTCCAGATTGATCCGCGCCTGACTTACATCACCGGCGTTGTTCTCGCCGACAGCGGATCACCTTTCCGGCAAACGGTCTTGATCAATGTGGGCGGCAGGGACGGCATTGTTGACGGATGGGCAACAATGGATGGGATCGGGCTGGTCGGGCGCGTTTCCGGTGTCGGGGCCAATACCTCACGGGTGGTTTTGCTGACCGATCCGGCCAGCCGCATCCCGGTCGAAATTCAGCCTTCAGGCCAAAGGGCGCTTGTCGTAGGTGACAACACCGCAGCGCCACCTGTCGATTTTCTCGAAAACCCGGATCAGGTCCGCGCCGGAGACCGCATCCTGACCTCTGGCGATGGCGAAGTCTTTCCACCCGGGCTCTTGGTTGGGTCGGTTGCCGAAGACCCCGGCGGGCGTTTGCGCGTTCGACTTGCGGCAGACTACGAGCGTCTGGAATTTCTGCGCGTCCTGCGCGATCACGGTGCTCGCCGCGTATCGGCCCCCAGCGCTCTGATCCTACCCCAAGAACTTCCGGACGCGGGTATCACGGACGCTGAGGACAGTCCCGAGGACGAAAGCAGCGGCGATGGCTGAGCGCACGGCAACGCGGCTTTGGGGCATGCGGGCAGCCTATCTTGGACTGACCTTGTTGATCCTGTTTTCATTGCTCTTGCCGCTCAGTCTTGTTCCGAACCGGATCGCACCGCCGGACGTTTTGGTTGCGCTGACCTTTGCATGGGCGCTGCGCAGGCCGGATTTTGTACCGGCACTCTCAATTGCGGCGGCTGTCCTGCTCGCGGATTTGCTGCTGGGGCGTCCGCCGGGTCTTTGGGCTGTTTTGGTTTTGTTGGCCGCCGAATGGCTGAAATCCCAAGACCGGCGCCTGCGGGAAAACACGTTCTTTGCCGAGTGGCTGACCGTCGCGGTTGCCTTAATGGCGATCACGATCCTGTATCGTTTGGTGCTCGGGGTCTTGATTGTCGAGCGTGGAACGCTTTTCCTTATGACCATGCAATTTGCACTGACAGTCATGGTCTACCCGATTGTAACAGCGCTGAGCGCGCTGCTCTTTGGCGTGCGCAAAAGTGCTCCGGGTGAATATGATCCTGTGGGACGGTCACTATGAGACGCTCGCCGCGTGAAACCGCTGAAAGTGCGCGCCGCATCTCCCGCCGCGGATTGATCCTCGGTGGGGCGCAGCTGGGCTTTGTCGGGCTTTTGGCGGGCCGCATGAACTATATGCAGGTCGAGCAGGCCGATACGTTCCGTCTGCTGGCCGAAGAAAACCGTATCAACATCCGGCTGATCCCCCCTGCGCGTGGGCGCATCGTTGATCGCAATGGCCGCATCATCGCAGAGAACGAACCCACATATCGCATTACCATGGTGCGGGAAGACGCAGGAGACGTCCAAAAGGTGATCGGCCGGTTGTCGATGCTTGTGGAACTGGACGAGGACGATCTGAACCGTGCTTTGGCTGAAATGCAGCGCACCGCACCGTTTTTCCCGGTCACCGTCGCTGATCGGGTCAGTTGGGAAGATATCAGCCGTGTCGCGGTGAATGCCCCGGCCCTGCCCGGCGTCACGCCTGAGGTCGGGCTAAGCCGTATTTACCCGATGAATGACCTGTTCGCCCATGTGGCGGGCTATGTCGGCCCGGTGTCCGAACGCGATCTGTCGCGCTATGAGGATCCACCGCCTCTGTTGCGCATTCCGCGGTTCCAGGTCGGCAAAGTCGGCGTCGAAGCCAAAGCTGAAGAGATGCTGCGCGGGCAGGCAGGCGCAAAAAGGGTCGAGGTGAATGCCGTCGGCCGCGTCATGCGTGAGCTGGATCGCCGCGAAGGCGAAGCGGGTGGCGATGTTCAGCTTACCGTCGATGCGGAGTTGCAGGATTTCGTCAAAGCGCGTCTGGGCGAAGAGAGCGCATCTGTTGTGGTGATGGATCTAGAAAAAGGCGACCTGCTGGCGATTGCCTCTGCACCTTCTTACGATCCCAATGAATTTGTGCGCGGGATTTCCGTGCCGGACTACGCAAGTCTCAGGGACAACGACCGCAGGCCTCTGGCATCGAAAACGGTTCAGGACGCCTATCCACCCGGATCAACCTTCAAGATGGTTACAGCCCTGGCAGCGATGGATGCCGGGCTCGTTGCGCCGGATGAAACGGTCTACTGCCCCGGTCACATGGAGGTCGGTGGGCGTAAATTCCACTGCTGGAAACGCGCCGGCCACGGCCATATGAATCTGGAACAGAGCCTGCGCGAGAGCTGCGACGTCTATTACTACGACCTCGCATTGAAGGTCGGGATTGAAAACATCGCCAAGATGTCCCGGCGTCTTGGGCTTGGGACGGACTACGACATTCCCATGTCCGCCGTGTCATCCGGCCTGATCCCGGACAAGGCATGGAAGAAGCGTGAACGCGGCAGCGATTGGGTGATCGGTGATACCGTCAACGCATCGATCGGACAGGGCTTTGTTCTGACCTCGCCATTGCATCTGGCGGTCATGACTGCGCGATTGGCAACCGGTCGGTCCATCACCCCCAGACTGATCAAAAGCGTCGATGGCATCGAAACACCGTGGCGTGGCGGCAGCGACATGGGTCTGAACGACAGCCATCTCAAGCAGATCGCGCGCGCCATGTATGCCGTCAGCAACAGTCGTCGCGGTACTGCCTATGGGTCACGCATCATCGCAGATACCATGCGCATGGCCGGGAAAACCGGAACAAGTCAGGTCAGAAACATTACAGCCGCGGAACGTGCGCGAGGCGTGACCCGGAATGACGATCTGCCATGGGAACGCCGGGACCATGCTTTGTTCGTGAACTTTGCGCCCTTCGACAACCCCACGATTGCCGTCGCAGTCGTGGTTGAGCACGGCGGCGGCGGATCAACAGCGGCTGCGCCGATTGCGCGTGATGTGACGTTGCAGGCGCTCTATGGCGGCCTGCCACCTTTGGATGCCTATCCCAGCAAAGACCGCTCTCGAATCCGGGCCCTGCACGACCGGCTCGCCCGAGAAAAGCGCGCCCGCGAGGCCGAAGGCAATGACCGCGCATGAGCTATCTTGAGTATAATACCAAGACGGCCCCAACTGGCTGGCGCAAGGTCCTGCACCTGAACTGGCCGCTGGTCGTCTTGCTGACAGCGGTCGCGAGCGTCGGTTTTCTGATGCTCTATTCGGTGGCCGGGGGCTCCTTTTCACCTTGGGCCGAGCCGCAGATGAAACGCTATGCGCTTGGGCTCGCCATCATGTTTCTGGTGGCCATGGTCCCCATCTGGTTTTGGCGAAACATGGCCTTTGTGGCCTATCTCGTCGGACTTGCATTGTTGTTGGCCGTTGAATTCTTTGGCTCGGTTGGAATGGGCGCACAGCGCTGGATCGATTTAGGCTTTATGCGGCTACAGCCCTCAGAGCTTATGAAAATCAGCATGGTGATGATGCTCGCAGCCTACTACGATTGGTTGCCGCTGAAAAAAACCTCCAGACCGCTTTGGGTGCTTTTGCCGATCGTGTTGATCCTGCTGCCAACGGGTCTTGTCATATCGCAGCCTGACCTGGGAACGGCCATTCTGTTGCTGACCGCAGGGGGCCTGATGATGTTCTTGGCTGGCGTGCACTGGGCCTATTTCGCAACCGTCATTGCAGGCGGTGCGGCGGGCATCTGGGCCGTGTTTCAATCCCGCGGCACGGATTGGCAATTGCTGAAAGATTACCAGTTCCGCCGGATCGACACCTTTCTGGATCCCAGCTCTGATCCGCTAGGGGCCGGATATCACATCACTCAGGCCAAGATCGCCATGGGATCAGGCGGCTGGACAGGACGGGGCTTTATGCAGGGCACGCAGTCACGTCTCAACTTTTTGCCGGAAAAGCATACCGATTTCATCTTCAACACCTTGGCCGAAGAATTCGGCTTTGTCGGCGGTATCTCCCTGCTCGTGCTCTACGTATTGGTTCTGGTGTTCTGCATCTTTGCGGCCATTCAGAACAAAGACCGGTTCTCGTCTCTGCTGATCCTCGGCATCGGCCTGACGTTCTTTTTGTTTTTTGCCGTGAACATGTCGATGGTCATGGGGCTGGCGCCGGTGGTCGGGGTTCCCTTGCCTCTGGTCAGCTATGGCGGATCGGCCATGTTGGTGTTGATGGTTGCCTTTGGATTGGTTCAGAGTGCGCACATTCACCGGCACCGCTGATTGCGGCTCTGTCGCGGCAAAATCGCTTTTCCCGGCACCGTGCCTGCGCTAACGCTAAGGCGAACAAAACAAGAGGCCGATCATGTCGACCACCGTGCTTTTCGCCGCGCGAGACACCCGCTGGGACATTTACGAGCCGCTCTTGCGTGCTGCGCTGGATGAGCGTGGTCTCGACTATCGCCTTGGGACGGACTTTGAGCCGCAAGAGGTAGACTACATCGTCTACGCCCCCGATTCCCATCTGCAGGATTTTACGCCCTATACAAAGCTGAAGGCCGTGTTGAACCTTTGGGCCGGCGTCGAAGGCATAACCGGCAACCAGACACTGCGCGCGCCGCTGGCGCGCATGGTCGATGACCAAGGCCTGACACAAGGCATGGTCGAATGGGTGACAGGTCATGTGCTGCGGCACCATCTGGGCATGGACAGCCACATATTGAATCCCGATCACGCATGGAGCCCCAATGCGCCCCCGCTTGCTCCGGAAAGGCCAGTCACGATTCTTGGCCTCGGCGCCTTGGGCATCGCCTGCGGCCAGGCGCTTTCCCAGCTCGGTTTCGACGTGACCGGCTGGAGCCGTACAGCAAAATCGGTCGAGGGGCTGCGCTGCCTGAATGGACCTGAAGGGCTTTCAGATGCTTTGACCGGCGCACAGATTGTCGTTCTGCTGCTGCCGGACACGCCACATACGCAAAACATTCTGGATGCCGCTGCCATGGCAAAACTTGAAACCGGCGCCGCGGTTATCAACCCGGGCCGCGGCCCCCTGATCGACGATGAAGCGCTGTTGGCGGCCCTGGACAGTGGTCAGATCAGCCATGCGACACTGGATGTCTTTCGGATTGAACCACTGCCCGAAGACCATCCATTCTGGGCGCATCCCGGCATTACGGTTACACCGCACATCGCGTCAGAAACCCGCCCCGCGACCGCAGCACAGGTTGTTGCTGACAATATTGCCCGCGGAGAAAACGGCGCGCCATTCTTGCATCTTGTGGACCGGGCCGCAGGCTATTAACCCAAGGCGCGAAACCACAGGAGAGCTGCCATGTCCTTTGACCGTTCCATCAAGATCGCCCCGTCTATCCTTTCTGCCGATTTTGCCAATTTTGGTGCCGAGATCCGCGCGATCGAAGATCAGGGTGCTGACTGGGTCCACGTTGATGTGATGGACGGACACTTTGTGCCGAACCTGACTTTTGGCCCACTGGCGGTGAAGGCCTTTCGGCCCCATGTCAAAACGGTGATGGACGTGCATCTGATGATCGCACCCGTGGATCCCTATATCGATGCCTATGCAGATGCCGGTGCCGATGTTCTGACCGCCCACGTCGAAGCAGGCCCCCACATCCACCGCACCTTGCAGGCCATTCGTGGCGCAGGCATGAAAGCCGGTGTTGCGCTCAATCCGGGCACCCCGGCCGAAGCTGTGGCGCACTTGCTGGATCTGACCGATCTGATCTGTGTGATGACCGTCAACCCCGGCTTCGGCGGGCAGAAATTCATCGACATGACAGCCAAGGTGCGCGCACTGCGGGGCATGATCGGCGATCGCCCGGTGCACATTGAAATCGATGGCGGTGTGGATCCAAATACTGCGCCATTAGTGGCGCAGGCAGGCGCTGATGTTCTGGTCGCTGGCTCGGCAGTCTTCAAGGGCGGGTCAGTCGACAACCCGGCGGTCTATGGCGCAAACATGCAGGCGATCCGCAAAAGCATAAGCGGTGCATCCTGAATTTGCCCGCGAACCGGGGCTCTGCCCCGGACCCCGGGATATTTAAAGCACAAAGAAACGCAAGCAGAACCGGATCAACGCCGATAGCGAAATGTTCCGGTTCCTTTGGCGATCAATTCGCCGGTTTCATCCTTGATGCTGCCTTCGGCAAAAAAGGTGCTCCGGCCGCCACCGGTCCTAACCCCTTCAGCAATGAAAATCTTGCCGCGCGGCCGTGACAGGTATTGCACGTTCAACGTCAGGGTCAGGCACATTTGCCGGACGTCCGGATCACCGGTCCAGCAGCCCGCATAGCCCATCACGGTATCGAGCAACGAAGCATGGGCCCCGCCATGTGGATTTCCGTGACGGTTCATGATGTGATCCGCAAGCGGCAGATGAAAACAGGCATAGTCCTGACGCCAGTCCTGCATCTGCATGCCAAGGTGTTCGGCATAGGCGTAGGGTGCCTCGAAGAATTGTTCATCCATGTGCTGTTCTCGCTTCCAGACCCAGTTCAGCGAACCGGGGGACAAAAGCCCCCAGCCGCAAGGCCTTTTGCGGATTGGACGCATTGCCATCAAGCGCGCGTTTCTTCACGCCCTGCAAAATGGCCGCCATACGGAAGAAGGCGAAGGCCACGTAAAACCCAAAGCCGGATGGACGCCCAATGCCTCGGGCTTGGCAGTAAAGATCAATAAACGCATCGTCGGAAGGCAGGCCAAGCGCCGACCGGTTGACCCCCGCCAAGCCGCGGCCTTCGTCTCCGGGCGGCAATTGCCACTGCATGATGACACCCGCCAGATCCGCAAAGGGATGGCCCAATGTCGACAATTCCCAATCCAGCACAGCCAGCACCCGATGGCCATCCGGCTCCAGTAACAGATTGTCGATCCGGTAGTCCCCATGAACCAGCGTGCGTTGGCCGTCATCGGGCGGCATGTTGGACTCCAACCAGTCCATCAGAGCCTCCATGACCGGCAAATCTTCGGTCTGCGAAGCACGGTACTGCTTGGACCAGCGGGCCAGCTGCCGTTCGTAGTAATTGCCGGGCGGGCCATAGTCAGAAAGGCCCAAAGCCTCAAGATCAACGTCGTGAATCGCTGCCAGAACACGGATCATATCGGACACAATGGCACCGCGACGTTCCGGCGCCGTACCCGGCATTGACGGATCCACGATACTCGCGCCCTCGACCAGGCTCATGATATAGAACATGGAACCAATGACAGTGTCATCATCGCACAGCGCCAGCATCTGTGGCACCGGCACAGCGGTCCCGGCCAAAGCCTGTTGCACGCGAAATTCGCGATCCACCGCATGGGCTGATTTCAGCAAAACACCGGGCGGTTTGCGGCGCAGCACATAGGCCCCTGACGGACTGTCCAGACGAAACGTCGGATTGGACTGGCCCACATCAAATTTCGTTGCACGCAGCGGACCTTCGAAATCCGGCACATGTGCTGCCATCCACTGCGAAACCCGATCGAGGTCCATACCGCACCCTGTTTCTTCTCTGTTCAAATACTCAAATCCGGCATCCGCCGCTAAGCGCCATTGCCGGTATATTTGCGCAACTCTGCGCGCGCCACTTGCCGGCGATGAACTGCGTCCGGTCCGTCTGCAAAGCGCAACGTGCGAATATGTGTCCACATATGCGCCAGATCGAAATCCTGACTGATGCCGCCAGCCCCATGCAACTGCATGGCTTCGTCCACCACTTTGCCCGCCATCAGCGGCGCAACAACCTTGATCTTCGAAATCCATGGCTGGGCCGCGCGCACCCCGGCGGTATCCATCATCCAGGCCGCCTTGAGGCACAGCAGACGGGCCATCTCAATCTCCATCCGGGCATTGGCAATAATGTCGTAATTCGCGCCCAGATCTGCGATTTTCTTCCCAAAGGCTTCGCGATCCAACCCGCGCCGGCACATCATTTCGAGCGCTTTTTCCGCCTGCCCGATTGCGCGCATGCAGTGATGAATGCGCCCGGGCCCAAGGCGCCCCTGTGCCACCTCAAAGCCGCGCCCTTCGCCCAGCACGACATTTTTGGCCGGAACCCGCACGTCTGTGAACCGAATGTGCATGTGCCCGTGCGGCGCATCATCCTGTCCAAAGACCTGCATCGGTCTGAGCACGTCGATACCCGGCGTATCCGGGTCCATCACGAACATCGTGTGTCGGGCATGCTTGGATGCGTCAGGGTCGGTACAAGCCATCAGGATATAAAGACCGCAGCGCGGATCACCTGCGCCCGAAATCCACCACTTTTCACCATTCAGAACGAAATCATCCCCATCGCGCCGCGCCTCAAAGGCCAACTGCGCAGCATCAGAGGAGGCAATGTTCGGCTCGGTCATCACATAGGCCGACCGAATATCCCCATTCAGAAGTGGCTCCAGCCAGCGCTCTTTCATCCAGTCCTCGCCATAGCGTTCCAGCACTTCCATATTGCCGGTGTCGGGCGCATTGCAGTTGAAGACTTCGGCAGCGATCGGCACCTTGCCCATCTCTTCGGCAAGATAGGCATATTCGACGGTGCTCAGCCCGTATCCGCGATCCGAACCGGTCAGCCAGAAATTCCACAAGCCCCGTTCGCGTGCCTTGGCCTTAAGACCATTGAGGATTTCGAGCTGCCGCTCCGTATGGTGAAAACGTCCCTTGGGATGTTTGCCAACTTCGGCGTGAAACTCGGAATCGAGCGGGGCAATATCATCTTCGATCATGCGCCGCACTTTTTCGATCAGCGGTGCCACCCGCTCGGTCACTCCAAGGTCCATCCCTGTCTCCGTTCTGTGTTTTGCCAATCCGGGACTGGCCTGTTTTCTGTCAGTTCAAATACAAACGTGTGATCCACGCAGCAGCAAGTGCGGGACGGTCTTTGCCTTCGATTTCCACCGAGACATCCCACTGAACATTCAACCAACCATCGCCTTCATCGACACCCGCGACGGAAAAATGCCCCCGGATACGACTGCCCACCGTCACAGGTGCAACAAAGCGAACCCGGTCAAATCCATAGTTGACCGAGGTCTTGTAGCCGGAAAGCCCGTCAAAAACCTGATAGGCCATTGAGGACAGCATCGACAGCGTCAAAAACCCATGCGCAATTGCTCCGTCGAACCCTGCTTGGCGCCCGACATCGGCGTCCAGATGAACCCCCTGCCAATCTTCGGTCGTGTCCGCAAATGCCTTGACCCGAGCCGCATCGAGCGTGATCCACTCGGTCCGACAAGGGGCCATGCCCCGCAATTCGTCAGCCAGCATCCGGCCACCGGAAATCGCTGAATTGATCGCGCAATGTCAGTTTGGAAACCTTTCCGGTCGCGGTCAGGGGCAACTCGCTTGCGTAGGCAATGTCGTCAGGGAATTGCCATTTGGCCAAATGCGGCTCCATCAGCGCATGGATGTCCTCGAGTCCCGGTTTGTCATCTTCGTCCTTTGGCACGACAACGATCAACGGGCGCTCGTCCCATTTGGGATGCGGAATCGCGATAACAGCACAGTTGGCCACCTTGGGGTGGGCCATCGCGATGTTTTCCAGATCAATGGAACTGATCCATTCACCGCCCGATTTGATCAGATCCTTGGACCGGTCTTGAATATAAAGGAAGCCATCCGGATCGATGCTGGCCACATCGCCGGTTCCAAACCAGCCTTCGACATCCATGGCAGCCTTGCTGGCGTCTTCGTTGTTGAAATAACCCGAAATGATTGTGTTGCCGCGCACGTACAGCTCGCCAATCGAGGTGCCATCATGCGGCTGCCTGCTGCCATCTTCGCCCACGATCTTCAGCTCGACCCCGAAGACACGACGGCCTTGCTTGGATTTCAGCGCCATTTGCTCTTCGAACGGCAACTCCTTCATCGGAGCCGAAAGCTGGCCATGAGTGCCAACCGGCGACATTTCCGTCATGCCCCATGCGTGACAGACATCAACGCCTTGGTTTTCAAAGAATTCGATCATCGCACGCGGCGCAGCCGATCCGCCGATCACCACTTGATCAAGCGCCGAAGGTTTCGCGGAACGCGCCTCCATCTCGGCACGCAGGCCCAGCCAAACGGTCGGAACCCCCCAACTGGCCGTGACATGTTCAGATTCCATAAGGTCGAACAAGGACGGCCCGTCCAGTTTCGCGCCCGGCATGATCAGCGATGCCCCCACCAAGGGCGTCGCATAGGGCAAACCCCATGAATTGACGTGGAACATGGGCACAACCGGCAAAACGCGCGCACCTTCATAGAGCGAACGCGAAATGGTGATCGCCAGATACATGGCGTGCAAAACAGTCGAACGATGCGAATAGAGCGCGCCCTTGGGATTGCCCGTGGTTCCCGAGGTGTAGCACAACGCAGCTGCCGTATCTTCGGGCAGTTCAGGCCAATCGAAAGTTTCGGGCTGACCTGCCAGCAATTCTTCGTAGCAGAGCAAATCCACCGCACTTTCGGGCATATGAGCCCGGTCTGTCATCACCACCAGTTTCAGACCTTCCGGCAGATGGTCGGCCAGGGCTTCGATCAACGGAACAAATGTCAGGTCAACAAAGAGCGCTTTGTCCCCAGCATGCCCGATGATGTACAGCATCTGTTCAGCCGACAGCCGTGGATTGATGGTGTGGCAAACCGCACCCATGCCACTGATGCCGTAGTAAAGCTCAAAGTGCCGGTATCCGTTCCACGCCAGCGTGGCGACCCGATCGCCTTGTTCGATCCCAATGCTGGCAAGACCATGCGCCAGCTGGCCGACCCGTGCAAAGGTTTGCCGATAGCTCTGACGGTGCAAATCACCCTCAGTCCGAACGGAAACTATTTCACCTGCCGGATGCGCTTCGGCGCCGTACCGCAATATCTCGATGATCGAGAGCGGCATATTCATCATCATTCCCTGCATCCCAGCCTCCCCTTGCTGTTCGCGTCTGTGCCACTAGAGTGGCCGGGGCCGCACCCAAAGCGCAACCGCTTTCACACAATCTGACGTCAGGAGAGCCTATGTCCAGCACGATGCAACGAATTACCCTTGCCCGCCGCCCGTCTGGACAGCCCGTTCCCCAGGACTTTGCGCTCCAAAGCGCGCCAATCCTTTCGCCCGGCGAAGGTGAGGTTCTGATTGCGGTCAGTCATCTGTCACTGGATCCTTACATGCGCGGGCGCATGGACGACGTAAAAAGCTATGCCCCCTCTGTGGGCATCGGCGAAACCATGACCGGTCAGGGCGTTGGTCGGGTTATCGCCAGCAAGGCAGACGGCTTTGCCGAGGGTGATCTGGTCACCGGAATCACCGGCTGGGCCAGCCACGCCGTTTTGTCGGGATCCGAACTGCGCAAACTGCCCGACGGGTTGCAGCCATCCTTGGCTTTGGGCGTTCTGGGCATGCCCGGCTTCACCGCATGGGTCGGGCTGCGCAAATATGCCGACCTCAAAGCCGGTGAAACGCTGGCCGTAGCGGCCGCGACCGGCCCTGTCGGCTCAATGGTCGGGCAAATCGCCAAAGCCGCAGGACTGCGGACCATTGCGATTGCAGGCGGAGACGAAAAAACCAAGCTGGCCACCGATCACTTTGGATTTGACGCAGCAATCGACCACCGTGCCCATGCAGACGCCCGTGCGCTACGTGCGGCCTTGGTCGAACAGGCCCCCGATGGGGTCGATGTCTATTGGGAAAACGTTGGTGGCAAGGTACTCGAAGCTGTTCTGCCGCTGATGAACGTTCACGGACGTATTCCCCTGTGTGGTACGATCTCGTGGTACAGCGGGCTCGACGGTGATGGCACCGATCGCCTGCCAATGCTTTGGCGCTCTGTTCTAGTCAAACGCCTGCGGATATCCGGCTTGATTGTCTTTGATCATTGGGACCTGTTCGACGAATTCCTTGCTGACATAGGGCCCAAGGTCATGGCCGGGAAAATCGCCTATCTCGAAGATGTCGCACAGGGCCTTGAGGCCGCGCCCGAAGCCTTTATCGGCATGTTGCAGGGCAAAAACCGGGGCAAACAGGTCGTCGCCATCTGAGGTTCCGGCTGTGCCCAACCGGACTGAAATCGGGTCGCCTCAGGTCGCGGCTACCCCAGAGCGCCCAGTACCGGAAAGGTTTCAAGCAACCAGAATGCCAGCGCTGAAAACGCACCTGTGACCAAGGCCAGTCCGACAGCGATCAACAGCATTCCCATGATCTTCTCGATCAGGTTCATGTGCTTTTTGATCCGGTTCATCAGCCCCATGGCACGGGTGATGAAAACCGCGGCCAGCAAGAACGGAATGCCCAGCCCCGCGGCGTAGACCGCAAGCAGCGCTGTTCCGCGTGCGACCGAGGATTCTTGCGCCGCCAGCGACAGGATCGCCCCCAGTTGCGGGCCGATGCAGGGCGTCCATCCAAAGGCAAAGGCAAGCCCCAGTATATAGGCCCCAAATGCTGACCCGCCCGCTTCGCCCGTTTCAATCCGCGCCTCACGGTCCAGAAACGGGATGCGAAACACGCCAAGGAAATGCAACCCGAACACAATCACCACAACGCCGGAAATGCGCGCCAGCAGAATCTGGTTTTGCAAAAAGAACATGCCCAGCCAACTGGCCGTGAACCCAAGAAACACAAACACCGTGGACAACCCGAGCACAAAGAAGAGAGCCGCCAGAATGACCCGGGCCCGGGCCTGCGCGGTGCCTTGCATTTCCCCCATGCTCATGCCCGACATGAACGCCAGATATGGCGGTACAATGGGCAGCACACAGGGGCTCAGGAAAGACAGGGTCCCGGCCACAAGGGCAACCAGCATCGCTGGCAGAAAGGACGCGTCGATGATCTCGATTCCAAACATGCTCCACAGATAGTCGCTATCTTGCCCGCCGTCACTGCGCGCGCTGTCACATCCCTGTGGACCTTTTGTAACAAGCGCCCTAAATCCCGATTATGAGCAATGATCTTGATGCCATCGGCCTGCTGTGCCCCCTGCCCGTTCTCAAAGCCCGCAAGCGGCTTTCGGCTTTGAACCCCGGCGATATTCTGGAAATGCGGACCGATGATCCGGCGGCCGTGATTGATGTGCCTCACTTCTGCAACGAAGCCGGTCACACGCTGATATCCTCAGCAGAAAATGGCGCCGTAACCACCTGGACCATCCGCAAGGGGTCTTAACCGGCGCTGAACGCCTCAACTGCTTGCGCAAGCACCCTCAAACCAAGCACCAGATCGGCTTCCTCCGTATCTTCGGCAAAGGCATGGCTTATCCCGCCTATCGAGGGCACGAACAGCATCCCCGTCGGCATGAGCGCCGCTACATTCGATGCGTCGTGCAGCGCGCCGGACGGCATGCTCCGCCACAGCCCACCCGCATACTGCTGTGCGGATTGTTCCAGCGCTGAACGCATGGCCGGTGCCATTGCCACCGGCTCGACCCCCAGCACCGGCCCGAGATCAACCAACATCCCCATAGCCGAGGCGATCTCTTGCGCGGTCTCGTCGATGATCCGCTCCATCCGCGCCAGCCGGTCCACATCTGCATCCCGCCACTGCATCGAAAAGCGGACGCAGCCCGGAACAATTGAATGCGCACCCGGATGCAGATCAACATGACCGATGGTCCAGACGGTCTGCGGGGTCACTACATTGGCAAACCGGGCATTCAGCTCGGTGTTGAACCGGGCCAGCGCCTGAAACGCGTCCTTGCGCAGCGCCATCGGTGTTGTTCCGGCATGGTTCTGTTCACCGGTGAAGGTGATTACCCGGTCGCGAATGCCAACAATCGACTCAACCACACCAATCTTTTCGCCGGTCCCGTCCATGACCGGCCCTTGCTCGATGTGCATTTCCAGAAAACCCGAGAACCGGTCATGCCGAACCCATGGTCCCAACCGGCTCCCCATGGCCGCACGGGCGTCCTCGAGCGAAACCCCGGCGCTATCCGTCAGCGCCAGCGCCTGGCTCTCTTCCAGAACACCGGCCCAAACCGCGCTGCCGGTTGTCACGCCAAAGCGACCTTCCTCATCCTGAAAGGACACAACCGAAACAGCGGGCCCGCCACTTTCACGCGCGGCCCGAGCAATTTCCAGCCCGGCAATGACACCCAGTGCGCCATCCAGCCAGCCCCCTTCCGGCTGGCTGTCGGAATGCGATCCAACCAGGATCGAGGGCTGATCGGCAAGCCCGAAAAGCGATCCAACCGGATCAAACTGAACCTCAAGCCCGGCCTCTCGCATGCGCTCGGCCAACCAATCACGCGCTGCAATATCATCCGGCGAATAGGCCGGGCGTACCACGCCTTTTCCAACGCCCGCGGCCCCAATCGCCCGCAACGCGTGCAGGTCCTGCAAAAACCGCTCTTCGTTCAACTGCATGCTGGCTCCCGGATTTTGTGTGCTGCAAATATCCTGCGAGGAGTCGCGACCAAAAGGCAAGACGGGGGACAAACCCCCGTCTTTTCGCGCATATCAGATGTCACCACGAAAACACCCGGTGGAATTACTCCGCCGCGACCTGCCCCTTGGACAGCCCGGCTTTTTCGACTCTGACGGCTGAGTATTTGAACTCTGGTATTTTTCCGTAAGGGTCGAGT
>JAHDIS010000059.1:0-24501 GCA_020630695.1 Paracoccaceae bacterium
CGATCCGAAACCACATACTCCGGGCAGATCAGGCGCGCTTGTCCAGAACCTCGACACCCAGCACCGAAAGAACCTTGGCCTCGATATGCTCGGCATTCATCGCAGCCACGTCATACATGTCTCGCGGATTGGCCTGATCGATAAAGACATCCGGCAGAACCATCGATCGGAACTTCAGCCCGTCGTCGAACACGGCTTCATCGGCCAACAGTTGCGCCACATGGCTGCCAAAGCCGCCGACAGCCCCTTCTTCAATGGTAATCAAGGCTTCGTGGTCCGCCGCCAACGACAAGATCATCTCCCTGTCCAGAGGTTTGGCAAAGCGCGCATCCGCGACCGTTGGTGTGATCCCACGCGCGTTCAGCGCCTCGCAGGCTCTGAGAACTTCGCCCAGTCTGGTCCCAAACGACAGGATCGCCACACGGCTCCCGTGCTGAATCATCCGGCCCTTGCCGATTTCAAGCACCTCTCCGCGCTCGGGCATTTCGACGCCTTCGCCCTCACCGCGCGGATACCGAAAGGCAATCGGCCCCGCGTCATGCGCAGCAGCGGTGGCAACCATATGCTTCAACTCTGCTTCATCCGCAGCGGCCATGACCACAAAGCCAGGCAGATTGGCCAGATAAGCCACATCGAAGCTGCCCGCGTGGGTTGCACCATCCGCTCCGACCAATCCCGCCCGATCAATCGCAAAGCGCACGGGCAAGCGTTGAATAGCCACGTCATGCACGACCTGATCATACCCGCGCTGCAAGAAGGTCGAATACATCGCGCAGAAAGGCCGCATTCCGCCCGCCGCAAGCCCCGCAGAAAAGGTCACACCATGTTGCTCGGCAATGCCGACATCAAAGCAGCGACTGGGGTAGCGTTCAGCAAACAGATCCAGCCCGGTTCCATCCGGCATAGCCGCCGTCACCGCACAAACCCGCGGATCAACAGCCGCTTCTTCCAGCAGGGCCTCGGCAAAAACCTTGGTATAGCTGGGCGCATTGGACGGCGCTTTTTTGACTTCGCCGGTTACCATGTCGAACTTGCCGCGCGCATGACCACGGTCGGCTGAATGCTCAGCCGGGGCATAACCTTTGCCCTTTTTGGTGATGACATGGATCAGGATCGGGCCGGTGGCGCGCGCTTTTACGGTGCGCAGCACAGGCAGCAACTGGTCCAGATCATGCCCATCAATGGGCCCGAGATAGCTGAACCCCAACTCTTCGAAGAGCGTACCGCCTACGGCCATACCTTTGAGCATTTCCTTGGCGCGCTTGGCCCCCTCACGAAACGGCTCAGGCAACAGACTAACCGCGCCTTTGGCCGCAGCCTTGAGATCCTGAAACGGAGCCTCGGCATAAAGCCGGGACAGGTAGGATGACATCGCACCCGTCGGTGGCGCGATCGACATTTCATTGTCGTTCAGAATAACGATCAGCCGTTTCTTCAGATGGCCCGCGTTGTTCAAGGCCTCATAGGCCATGCCCGCGCTGATTGATCCATCACCGATCACCGCAATGGCATCGCCATGGCCCGTGTCGCAGGCTCCGCCCAGATCACGCGCAACGGCAAATCCAAGAGCTGCGGAAATCGACGTGGAACTATGCGCCGCACCAAATGGATCGTAGGGCGACTCCGAGCGTTTGGTGAAGCCGCTCAAACCGTCCTTTTGGCGCAAGGTTCCCATGCGGTCACGCCGGCCGGTCAGAATCTTGTGCGGATAACACTGGTGGGACACATCCCAGATGATCTTGTCCCGGGGCGCGTCAAAAACGGCATGAAGCGCCACGGTCAGCTCCACGACACCCAGACCTGCGCCCAGATGGCCACCGGTCTTGGATACCGCTGCAACCGTATCCGCGCGCAATTCATGCGCCAGCCGCTCCAGATCGCTATCTGAAAGCGCCTTGAGATCAGCCGGGCTGGAAATCCTGTCCAGCAGGGGTGTTTCGAGATGGGTGTCTTCGGGGCTCATGGACATGGCCGCCTCCGGTGTTCAGTTGCGGCGCGAAATAACGAACTGCGCCGCCTGCCGCAAGGTTTCGGCGCTGTCACCGTATACAGATATGCTGTCACAGGCCTCTGTCACGAGGGAAACTGCGCGGCTTTTTGCCCCGTCCAAGCCGAGCAGCGACACGAACGTGGCCTTCCCGCGTCCCGCATCCTTGCCCACGGCTTTGCCCATGGCCTCGGCGTCGCCTTCCACATCCAGCACATCATCCGCAATCTGAAAGGCCAGCCCAAGGCATTCGCCATAGCGCGCCAGAGCTGTCTGATCGGCGCCGGCCATGACTGCCCCGGCCCGCGCGGACCATTCAATCAACGCTCCGGTCTTGCCGCGCTGCAGATCAATAATCTGCTCAAGCGTCAGCGGCTCTTCGGCGCTCTCTGCGGCAATGTCCTTGGCCTGCCCGCCAACCATGCCGAATAGCCCCGCCGCCCGTGCCAAACTTGTCGACAGGGCCAGCTTGC
This sequence comes from Paracoccaceae bacterium, assembly GCA_020630695.1. Taxonomy (GTDB): domain Bacteria; phylum Pseudomonadota; class Alphaproteobacteria; order Rhodobacterales; family Rhodobacteraceae; genus Thalassococcus_A; species Thalassococcus_A lentus. The sequence continues at coordinate 2,461 of JAHDIS010000059.1, forward strand.
GGCCATCCGGCAATCCGCCCTGCCCGAGCAGGTCAAAAGCCATCGCCTGAAGCGCATCTCCGACCAGCAAGGCGGTGCCTTCATCCCAGGCTTTGTGGACAGTGGGTTTTCCCCGGCGCAGATCATCATCATCCATACAGGGCATATCATCATGCACCAGGCTGTAGGCGTGGATGCATTCCACAGCCGCTGCGCCCGGTGCCGCATCTTCGACCGCTACGCCGTGAATGCGCGCGCCTTCCAAGGCCAAAAAGGCCCGCAGTGCCTTGCCGCCCATGGCCGCATAAAGCATCGCATTGGCCACGGGCCCACCGTCCGCGGGAACCGCACTGCGCAGGATCGCGTCTACTTCGCCGCTGGCACTACGCAGCGCAGCCTTCAGTTCAGCCTGCATCGAGGGGCTTTGTCCCGGCTGCATTGCCGTCAGCATCCAGCGTGATCGCTGCCACTTTTTCCTCGGCTTCCTTCAGCTTGGTCTCGCAACGGGCCTTCAGGGCCGCACCGCGATCATAGAGCGCAATGCTCTCTTCCAGCGCGACATCGCCGCGCTCCAATTGGCCCACGACACGTTCCAGTTCGGCCATGGCCTGCTCAAAACTCATTTCTTCGATCGGGGTGTCGCTCATTGAGCAGCCTCCATAAGTTCTTCCACATGGGCACGCGCCGAAGCGCTGAGTGCAGCCAGATCATACCCGCCTTCCAAAGTCGAGACGACCCGTCCCTCTGCGGCGCAGGCTTTTGCGATGGCACAGAGTTCTGCGGTCAGCCAGCGAAAATCCTCGGTCGTCCAGTTCAGTTGCGCCAATGGGTCATCCTGATGGGCGTCAAAACCAGCGGAGATGATCAGCAACTCGGGGTCAAACTCTCGCAAGCGCGGGAACACACGGCTCTCATAGACCGCGCGCATCTCGGTGCCCGTGCTGGCTGGTGGCAGAGGCAGGTTCAGGATGTTGCCATGCGCCCCGCGTTCGGTTGGCTCCCCGGTTCCGGGCCACAGCGGCATCTGTTGCGAGGTGATCACCAGCGCGCGCGCTTCATCCCACAGCAGATCCTGGGTGCCATTGCCGTGATGCACGTCGAAATCGACGACCGCCACGCGAGACAAACCATGCACCTCCAAAGCGGTCTTGGCCGCAAGCGCTGCATTCCCAAACAGACAGAACCCCATGGGCGTGGTCTTTTCGGCATGGTGTCCCGGCGGGCGGATTGCGGCAAAGGCATTCCCAACCGTTCCTGACATGACCATCTCAACCGCCTGCAAAACGGCCCCCGCAGCCAGGTATCCGGCGCGCAATGAGCCGGGGCTCATCCATGTGTCTCCGTCAATCTGGTGATACCCCTCCGAAGGCGCCGCAGCCTTCAGTGCATCCATATGCGACGCCGGGTGAACCAGCCCCAACTCGTCGTCGGTTGCCTCACGTGCCGTGACACGCTCCAGATCCAGTCCCGCAAGTGCATGCAGAACATGCTCCAACCGGGCGACCTGTTCGGGATGGCCCTGCGGCGTGACGTGGTTCAGGCAATCGGCGTGGGTGATCAAAGCCGTGGCCATGGGCCCCCCTTCTTTTTCTTCTCTGTTCAAATACTCAAAACGGCACAACCGGAAGCAACCGCGCAAGAATGCAGCAAAAGCCTAGTCAGGCGCCAGCATATACCCCGCGCCCCGTACCGTTTGCAGGTAGCGCGGTTGTTTGGGGTCCGCCTCCAGCTTGCGCCGCAAACGAGTGATCTGGACGTCTACGGCGCGTTCCTGTGCCTGTCCCTTGTCGCGCCCCAGCTCTTCCACCAGTGTCGCCCGGCTCAGCGCTTCGCCGGGCCGCGCGGAAAAGATCCGCATCAATTGGCTTTCCGTGGCCGTCAAACGCACCAGATCCTCGCCACACCACATCTCGCCGCGCTCGATGTCATAGCGGAAATCGCCCATTGTCAGCAATTTTGGCGCGGTTTCTTCGGGGCGCGCTTCGGGCATCCGGCGCAGGATCGCGTTGATGCGAAGCAACAATTCCTTGGGCTCAAACGGCTTGGCCAGATAGTCGTCGGCGCCAGCCTCCAATCCTGCAATGCGATCTTCCGTTTCGGATTTCGCAGTCAGCAAGAGGATCGGCGTCGCAGAGGTTTCGCGAATTCCGCGCGTCAGGCTTACCCCGTCTTCGCCCGGCATCATCACATCCAGAACGATCAGGTCAAAATCCAAACCAGCCAGAATTCGTCGGGCATGCGCAGCATCCCGCGCGGCGCTGACCAGAAAACCGTTTCGGATCAGGAATTTCTGCAAAAGGGTCCGGATGCGTTCGTCGTCATCAACGATCAACAGGTGGGCGTCTGGTTCACTCATCCTCGTCCTTCCTGCAAATCACGGTATTGGCGGCGCATATCCGGATCCATCATCGCTTCGAGTACGCGGCGGAACCCCAAAACCGCTTCGGGCCCGGCTTGTTTGTAGGCTGCCCTCATACGCGCGCGCTGCGCCTCGGACAACTCACGTTCCAGTGCTGCCCCGTCCTCTGTCAGGAACAGATGCCGTTCGCGTTTGTCGACCCGGCCTACCCGGCTTTCGACCAGACCGTCTTCGATCAGGGTTCTGAGCACCCGGTTCAAAGACTGTTTGGTCACGCCCAGAATGGATAGCAGGTTGTTCACCGTTGTACCCGGGGCCGCATTGATAAAATGCAACGCCCTGTGATGGGCACGGCCGTAGTTCTTGTTGGCAAGAATTCGATCCGGGTCAGCGGTGAATCCCCGGTATGCAAAAAACATGGCCTCGGCGCCGCGCCGCAGTTGTTCGTCGGTCAGATAGAGCAGCATATCGCCACCCGCCGGACCCCTCCCCTGCATCTCAGCCATCAGTTTCGGCCTTGTTTTGTTGCCTTTCCCTCATATTAAGTCAGCCTTGTTGACATTCCAAGCTCGAATTGGTACCGAATCTCAGTTTTCACGCAACTTTATGTCCGAACCGGACGTAATTAGCGCAACATTCGTAAATCGCACACGAGGAGCAAGGCGATGGCTGGAACTGGATACGACGACCGCGACGGCAAAATCTGGCTGGACGGCCAGATGGTGGATTGGCGCTCGGCCAACGTACATGTCCTGAGCCATGCTTTGCATTATGCCAGCTCTGTCTTTGAAGGCGAACGCGCGTACAACGGCAACATCTTTTTGTCGCGTCAACACAGTGAACGTTTGCATTTTTCGGCCGGTGAGCTGGATTTCCAGATCCCTTACACGGTGGACGAGCTGGAAATCGCCAAGGCAGCGGTTCTCAAGGAAAACGGCCTGACCGACGCCTATGTGCGGGCCGTTGCATGGCGCGGCGCCGGCGAAGATATGGGTGTCGCTTCGGCGCGCAATCCTGTCCGCGTTGCCATCGCGGCATGGGAATGGGGCAGCTACTATGGTGACGCCAAGTTCAAAGGTGCGAAAATCGATATCGCAAAGTGGAAGCGCCCATCGCCGGAAACCATTCCTGTTCATGCCAAGGCAGCGGGTCTCTACATGATCTGCACCACATCCAAGCACGCGGCAGAAGCCAAAGGCTGCTCGGACGCCCTGTTCATGGACTACCGCGGCTACGTTGCGGAATGCACCGGCGCGAACATCTTTTTCGTCAAGGACGGCGAAGTGCATACGCCCAAGGCTGATGTCTTTCTCAATGGACTGACCCGTCAGACCGTGATCGGCATGCTGCAGGAAAAGCAGATCAAGGTTCATGAACGTGTGATCATGCCGGAAGAGCTGGAAAGCTTTGAGCAATGCTGGCTGACCGGGACCGCCGCCGAGGTTACGCCAGTTGGTCAGATTGGCGACTACAACTTCGAAGTTGGCGCGCTGACCCGTTCGGTTTCAGACGACTATGAGGCACTGGTGCGCCGCTAGGCCCAAAGGCTCACAATCAAGGAGGGACAGATGTCCCCGCACTCTCAGGCCCGGCCAGCGAACAGCGGCTGGGCCATTTTCATCATGGTGGGTGCCGCGGCGCTGGTGGCCGTGACATCGCTGATCGCCAAAGCCCTAGGCGTCGGCGGCGGCGCCAGCGGTCTGCATCCATTGCAAGTCAGCATGGGCCGGTTCTGGTTTGCGCTTGCTGCGCTTGGCCTTTTCGTTGCTCTACGCCCCAGCCTGCGACCCGCCTTTGATGTCTCGCGTTGGCGACTTCATCTGGCGCGGTCCATCTGCGGATGGATCGGCGTCACGGCCATGTTCGCGGCGGTCGCACAGATGCCCATGGCCGAGGCAACAGCCATCAGTTTTCTAAACCCTGTCGTGACAGTCGTTCTGGCCGCTTTGATGCTGTCTGAGCGACTGGGCGTGCGCAAGCTGGCAGCGATGGGCCTGGCTCTTGCCGGTGCCGCGCTAATCCTGCGCCCCGGCGGCGCTGCCTTTCAGATCGCCGGTGTCTACGCCCTCATCGCCGCGCTTATTCTTGGGCTCGAAACCATCTTCATCAAACGCCTGACCAATGCTGAACCACCACTTCGGATCTTGCTCTTCAACAATGCCATCGGTGCGGTTCTCTCAGGCGTCGCAGCATTCTTTGTCTGGACCGCGCCCACTGCCGAACAATGGCTGCTTCTGATCTGTCTTGGGGGTGTCATGATCTGCGCTCAGGGCCTGTTTTTGCAGGCCATGAAACGCGGCGAGGCCAGCTATGTCATTCCGGCCTTCTACAGCGTTCTTGTGTTTGCCGCGCTCTACGACTGGGGGCTTTACGGGGTTATTCCCGACGCCTTTGCCTTCGCAGGTTCCGCGCTCATCATGACCGGGGTGATCCTGCTCAGTCGCGTCAAAGCCTAGAACAAAGAAAAAGGCCGGGCACATCGTGGCCCGGCCTTTTGCGTCGCATTCCGTATCTCTATCAGCCCGGCGACAAGCCGCGCAGGCGTTCCGACCGGCGGCGCAGCACTTCGACTGCGCTCAGCAACAGGATCGAGATTGCAACCAAGATCGTGGCCGCTGCCAGAATGGTCGGGCTGATCTGCTCACGCAGACCCGTGAACATCTGCCAAGGCAGCGTCTGCAATTCGGCCGAGCCGATAAAGAGCACAACAACCACCTCGTCGAAGGACGTGATGAAGGCGAACAGGCCACCTGAAATCACACCCGGCAGGATCAGTGGCATCTGCACGCGGAAGAAGGTGGTCACCGGGTTTGCCCCCATGTTCGCCGCCGCCCGTGTCAGAGACCGGTCAAAGCCGACCAGAGTCGCTGTAACGGTGATAATGACAAAGGGAATGCCCAGTACCGCATGGGCCAGAACCACACCCCAGTATGTGCCAACGATACCGATCTTTGAGTAGAAGAAGTACATGCCCGTGGCCGAGATGATCAGTGGTACGATCATTGGAGAAATCAGGATCGCCATGATCGCCTGACGCCCGGGAACGTGGCTTTGCGACAGGCCAATGGCCGCCAAGGTCCCCAGTGAGACCGACAGGAAGGTCGCGACAGGCGCGATGCGCAGGCTGTTCCAGACTGCGTTTGTCCATTCAGTGTTTGTCAGGAAGTCGCGGTAATGCTTGAGGCTGTAGCCCGCAGGGTCAAACCGCAGCATTTCCGGCGTGAAGGTAAAGAAGTCCTGCGCGTTGAAGCTGAGCGGCATAACCACGAGGATCGGTGTGATCAAGAACACAAAGATCGCGCCACACAGAACCCGGAAGCTATAGTGCCACAGCACCTGTCCCGGTGTCAGATAGGGTGCGACCGTCGCACGGTAGCGGCCTTCGCCGATCCAGTAGATGAACCAGCCGAACAGCCAGCCAAAGATTGCGCCCAGCACGATCCCGGGCGTTCCGCCCAGGAAATAGCCCGCAACAACCATCAGAACCACGATGCCCCAGCGCACGGGTTTTTCCAGAGCCGAAGGCAGCAATCCCTGCGCCACAAAGGCAAGCATTGCCAGCACAGCAAACCCGATCACGATGCCGAGCAAAGCCGAACCGTTCGCGGTGCCGACAAACAAACCCAGCGCCGCGCCTGCCAATCCGGCCATCGGGACGCTGAAGGACAGGGGCTTTTTCGAAATAGGTGTCAGTGCAGCCATGGTCTCAGCCCCCCAATTTCACGTTGTCGATGCCGACGATGCGGTCGTAGAGCCAGTAGAGCACCAGAACCACTACCAGCAGGATAGAGCCAAGCGCCGCCGCCAGACCCCAGTTAAGGCTCGACGAGATGTGATAGGCAATCCGGTTGGAAATGAAGGTACCCGTGGTACCGCCCACGATTTCCGGCGTGATGTAGTAACCGATCGCCAAAATGAACACGAGGATACTGCCAGCGCCGATCCCCGGCACCGATTGTGGGAAATAAACCCGCCAAAAGGTCGTCCAGTTGGTCGCGCCAAGGCTCTTGGCGGCTCTGACATAGGACGGTGGGATCGTGCTCATGACCGAATACATCGGCAGGATCATAAAGGGCAGCAGAATATGGGTCATCGCAACGATCGTGCCAAACTGGTTGTTGATCATCACCAGACGATCCGCGTCATTCACCAGTCCGAGCCACACCAGCACATCGTTGATCACCCCCTGTTGTTGCAACATCACCTTCCATGCCGAGGTCCTGACCAGCAGTGAGGTCCAGAACGGCAGAAGAACGAGGATCATCAACAGGTTTGCTGTGCGCATGGGCAGGTTCGACAACAGGTAGGCCACCGGATAGGCCAACAGAATACAGCTGAAGGTGATAACCAGCGACATGAACAACGTCCGCTTGAAGAGCAGGCCATAAATGCGTTCGTCTTCGTCGCGCATCTCTGGCCCGGTCGGGCTCTTTTGCATATCGACCGCGTTCAGGAAGTAGCCCGAGGTATAGGGCGGGCTATAGGTTTTGATCGTGCGCCAAACCTCGACATCAGCCCAGTCCTCATCAAACTCGACAAAGGCATCCTGAATAGCAATGGTTTCGAAATCGGGCGTGTCGACCAGAGCATCGGCTTCGGCCAGCATCTCTGCGCCGGGCCCGGTATAACCGGATACATCACCGGCTTTCAGATCCTTGTAGAGTGCCCAGTGCACAAGCGTCCAAGGCTCTTCCTTATGAAGGCTCTTTTCTTCTTCGGTCAGCTGGAAACGTGCGAACCAGTCATAGGCCGCGGCGGTTTCTGGCAGGACTTCAGCGATACCTGCCCGCGCCTCGAACTGTGGCAGGGGATCTCCCTTTTTCCAGTTCGACATTGCATCGTTAAAGGCATCCGAGCCCATCATGCTGGCCCAGGGTTCGCCCTTGTCCCAGCTTTTGTCGAGATCCTTGAACTGGTCCTGATAGACTTCACCGATATCATCCAGCCCGCGGCCAGACTTACGGAACAGCGACGAAATCCCGGTTTGCTCATAGTTCAGACGCGTGCCCAAACGTGTGTGCAATTTGCGCTCGGCGGCGTAGAAGATGTCCTTGTAAGCCGCTTCCCAAGCAGCTTCGTCCGGCAAGTTCCCGGTTTCCTCATCCCATTCGCGCAGCTCGACCACTGTCCGTGGGAGCGTTTCAGACACGATCTGGTTTTCAACGGACCGGAACAGCATGTCCAGGATCGGGGCAATAAAGGTCACCACGACAAATATCAGCAATGGCGCGATCAGCAGCAGGGCGCGCATCTTCTGCGTCCGCAGCGCGCGGCGCAGGGATTTCTTCAGCGGTGTGCCGTCGGCGGCAAGAACCTTGCCAGCCTCGTTTTGTGCGTCAGCGGTAGCGTCGCTCATGGCTCAGGTGCCCTCGACAAGGATAATGGTGGAAGTGGCCGTACGATGCCGGATCGCGGCAACTTCTTGGTATTCGGGATCGTGGTAGGCGCGCTTTGCAGCTTCGTAGTCCGGAAACTCGATGACCACGTGGCGGTTTTCGGCCTGACCTTCGACAGTTTCAGATGCTCCGCCGCGTACAACGAATGTGCCGCCCAGCCGTTCAAGGATCGGCGTGTCTCGCTCGATATATTCCTTGTAGGCTTCGGGATCGTTCACGGTGATGTGGCCGATGATGTAACCCTTCGGCATGTGGCGTGCCCCCCGCGTTTGGTGGGGCAAGGCGACGTTGCCGCCCTGCCCTTTGTCATGATGGGACGGCGGTTACCCCGCCGTTCCGATCTTATTGAGCCAACCAGGCCTGGAACTTCGCGTCGATGTCGTCGCGGTAGTCAGCCCAGAACTCGTAGTTGTACAGGAACGTGTTCTTTGCGTTCTCAGGATCGGTTGGCATGTGTGGTGCCATTTCGATGCCCAGATCGGCGTGCTGACCAACCAGCGGAGCGGACGACAGGCGTGCCGGACCGTAGGAGATGTACTTGGACTGATCCGCCAGACGCTGTGTGTCTGTTGCGAACTTTACGAAGTCCTTCGCACGGGCCAGACGGTCGTCGCTCAGACCGGCAGGAATGATCCAGCCGTCGAGATCGAACACCTGCGCGTCCCACATCATGCCAACAGGCTGCTTCTGCTCTTCGATGACCGAGAACAGACGACCGTTGTAGGTCGAGCCCATGAAGATTTCGCCGTCAGCCAGCAGCTGTGGCGTGTCGGCGCCAGCGGACCACCAGATCACGCTGTCCTTGATGGTGCCCAGCTTTGCGAGCGCCTGATCCTGACCTTCTTCGGTCTCAAGAACGTCGTACACATCTTCCTTGGCAACACCGTCACAGAGCAGAGCCCATTCCATGTTGTTGATCGGACGCTTTTCCAGCGCGCGCTTGCCTGGGTACTTTTCCAGGTCGAAGACGTCACAGATCTGGCTTGGTGCTTCCATACCGGCAGGCACCATGTCTGTGCGGTAGCCGAAGGTTGTGGAGTACACGATCTGTGGGATGAAGCAGTCGGAGACCAGCAGGTCACCGAAGTCATCTTCTGCCGATGTACCATCGGGTGCAGCAGCGAGATCTTCGTCCGGATCGATTTCCAGCGCGAGGCCTTCGTCGCACAGGCGGATGGCGTCAGCGGCCACAACGTCGACCAGATCCCAGGTAACGTTACCTGCTTCGTTCATCGCGCGCAGCTTTGCCACCGCTTCTGCCGAGCTTTCATCCCAAGTGGCCGAAACGCCTTCGTTCATGGCGATATAGGGCTCAACATAGGCCTTCTGCTGCGACGACTGGTATGCGCCGCCCCAGGAAACCAGCGTCATGCTGTCGGACATGCCGTGGCCTGCGGCGAATGCGCCGGCTGCCGCGACGGTCAGGGCCGAAGTGGCCATGAGGGTCTTGGTGAGTTTCATACTATACTCCCTAGTTTGCCCGTTTGGTTGAAAGGGGGTGGGTCACGGGCAGACTTCCGCCCCCTCGAATGGACCGCGCGCCCCTCATCCCGAAAGACACGCGGTGTCCGATGAATTACTAGCTCGCGTCCAGTGCGCGACAATCCTCAGGCAACCAACCGATCTCGATCTGGGTGCCGGGTTCGAGCCGAACCTGGTCGGGCGCATTTCGCGTCTTGATGACAAACTCGTCGTTTCCGGCCACACGAAGACGCGTGCGGAAGATGTCACCCATGTAGATGAACTCCAGCACCTCGGCTTTGACCGTATGGGCATCCGGGCTCAGACGTTCCTTGTTGAATTCAACGCGCTCAGGGCGGATCGAAACGCGGGTGCGCTCACCTTCCTTGGTAACGTTGATCGGAACGGCGTCGATAACCTGACCGTCATCCAGCTTAACTTCGCAGGTTTCACCCTTGATCGACGTGATGACACCTTCGAGCGTGTTATTTTCGCCGATGAACTGAGCAACAAAACTGTTTTGCGGCTTTTCATACAGGATATCTGGTGGATCGAGCTGCTGAATGCGCCCGTCATCAAAGACCGCAACACGGTCTGACATGGTCAGCGCTTCGGTCTGATCGTGGGTCACGTAAACCACGGTAATCCCCAGCCGGTGCGCCAGATCCGTAATCTCGAACTGCATCTTTTCACGCAGCTGTTTGTCCAGAGCGCCCAGCGGTTCATCCATGAGAACAAGCTCGGGTTCAAACACCAACGCACGCGCCAAGGCGATACGCTGTTGCTGACCACCGGACAACTGCGCGGGACGGCGGCCGCCAAAGGCACCCATTTCGACCATGTCCAACGCTCGCTTAACCTTCGCTTCGCGATCCGATTTGCCCATCTTGCGCACCTCAAGCGGGAAGCTGAGGTTCTCGGCAATCGTCATGTGCGGGAACAGGGCGTAGTTTTGGAAAACCATGCCAATGCCGCGCTTGTGCGGCGGGATGTTGTTGATGCTCACGCCATCAAGCTTGATTTCGCCGTGTGTCGCCGTCTCAAAGCCGGCCAGCATCATCAGGCAAGTGGTCTTGCCGGAACCCGACGGTCCAAGCATCGTGAGGAATTCGCCCTTCGGCATCGTCAGATTGAGATCTTTGACCACGAGCGTCTCGCCGTCATAGCTCTTCTGAACACGTTCAAATGCGACGAATGCGTCGCCATTCACTTGGTCGGCCAAGAGTGGCTCCCTGTTGTGTTTCGCGCGGATTGGCTCCGCTGTCTTCTCACGGAACTAAAGCCTGTCATGCAGTAGGTTGCAACCAACTTGGACACGCCAAGGCAAACCAACGGACAATTCGAGCCATTTGGCCAAAAATTAACGCTAACGACGGGACGATTGCCTGCAGATCGGGCCAATACAGACAAAATGCCGCCCGATATCATAGGCGTGCAAGCCGGCTGGATCGTGAACCGAGGAGAATCGATTATCCAAAAGAGCGGGATGGTTCAGGCTGGATCCGCTTCGATCATATCGACCCGGATCGCATGTCTGCCACCATCAAACGGAGCATCGAGAAAGGCGTCCACGATATCGAGCGCCAGTCCCTCGGCAATCACACGGGCCCCCATGGAAAGCATATTTGCATTGTTGTGCTGCCGGATCATCCGTGCCGAAAACGTATCCGAACAGACGCCACAGCGAATCCCCGGTACTTTGTTGGCCGCCATCATGATCCCCTGACCGGTCCCACAAATGATGATCCCGAATGCACAATCGCCCGAGGCCACCCGTTCGGCAGCCGCGCGTCCATGCAGCGGATAATGCGTACTTTCTGTTGTTACCGGCCCAATGTCTTCCACATCATACCCTTTGGAGGCGATGTGTTTCGCAACAGCCTGACGCAAATCGATGGCAGAGTGATCACTGGAAAGAACGATGCGTTTGTTCGCGCTCATTGGGACAGGTCCTTGTGTGACAGGCCGGGCAGATCGGGTGTCTTTGCTTTGAGTTGGTCTTTAAACGTGGGTTCCTCTGACGTCCAGCCGCGCATTTTGGCCGGGGCGGCGTCGTTTTTGGAAAGACCGCAAGCAGATTAGCGGGCAGACTGGCCACATCACGACAAAGGAGCCGCCCAATGCCTGACCATCGTTTCCCAAAGGACCTGCCCTTTTCCAGCGCCGAGTACAGCCGCCGCCTCAGCCTGACACGGGCCGCGATGGACCGCGCCGGGCTGGACGTCTTACTGGTGACGGACCCGTCGAACATGGCATGGCTAACCGGATATGATGGCTGGTCCTTTTACGTGCATCAGGGCGTACTGGTCTTCCATGATGCTGACCCGGTCTGGTGGGGACGCAATCAAGATAGCAACGGCGCATTGCGCACAGTCTGGATGGCTGACGAGCGGGTGCACGGCTACGATGACACCTTTGTTCAGAACCCAACCAAACACCCGATGCAGGATTTGGCGGCCCGTCTCGACGATCTCGGGCACAAAACGTCACGTCTTGGCGTCGAGATGGACAACTACTATTTTTCCGCGGCTGCTTTTGTTGCACTGACCAAGGCGCTGTCCGGCGCTGAAATCGCAGATGCGACCGCCTTGGTGAACTGGGAACGCGGGATCAAATCAGCAGAAGAGATCGGCTTTATGCGGCGGGCTGCAAAAATCTCGGAGAAGATCATTGATGGCCTGCTGGAACGTGTCGAACCCGGCGTGCCCAAGAACCAGGTGGTCGCCGAGGCCCAGCGCGATGCCATCATGGGCGTGGGCGATGATTGGGGCGACTACGCCGCCATCGTACCGCTGCTGCCTTCCGGCTCGGACGCGGCCGCTCCGCATCTGACATGGGATGGCCGCCCCTTCCAAAAAGGCGAAGCGACTTTTTTCGAGATATCCGGCTGTTACAGACGCTATCACGCGCCTTTGTGCCGAACCATCTATCTTGGCACCCCAACTGACACGTTTCGCCGCGCCGAGGCGGCTTTGACCGAAGGACTGGAGGCTGGGCTGGATGCCGCCCGCGCCGGCAATCGCGCTTGCGACATTGCCAATGCGCTGGCTGTTCCGTTGGAAAAGGCAGGGATCGAACGCGGTGCACGGTGCGGCTATCCGATTGGCCTGAGCTATCCACCCGACTGGGGCGAACGCACGGTCAGCCTGCGCACCGAAGATGAAACGGTCCTGCAACCGGGCATGACGTTTCACTTTATGCCCGGTCTTTGGATGGACGACTGGGGCATGGAAATCACCGAGTCGATCCTGATCACCGAGAATGGGGCCGCGGAGCCGTTTTGTGATCGCCCCCGCAAACTTTTCGTCAAACCATAGTGGGTGGCACGATCAGGCGTGTCTCATAGCGGATGAGGCGGCAAATGCGGCGCAGATGATCCGGACGAAAGGCAACGCAGCCTTCGGTCGGGTATCCTGCGCGGCGCCAACGATGCAGAAAAATCGCTGATCCGTGGCCCCGGCGGGCATGGGGCCAGTTCCAGTCAGTCAGCAGCACGATGTCATAAAGAGGGTCCGCCCGGCGCAAGCTTTCGTGACTGTGCGGATACGGCGCGCGCACCATCTGATTGTAGTCTTCGTGCTGCGCATCGTCCGACCACAAATCACCCGGCCGGATAGGAACGGCCCAATCCGCCGGTTTCGCGAGACGGTCGGGACGATACAGCATTCCAACGATGCGGTGCGCACCCACCGGTGTTGCGCCATCGCCTTCCCGCTTTGCGGCCAGAACACCGCCTTTGCCGATTGTACAAGGCCACAACCGGCCACAAAATCGCAACCCTTGCCGGGTCAGAACCATGTCCGTCGCCTGCATGTCACTCTCCATCGTCGTATGCGGCCCGCTATCTCCCGGATCGCCGGGCTACAGAAGATGCCCTGACTTCTCGGCTTTGACCGCAAGGTAGCGTTCGTTCTGCGGCGTATGACCAACCTTCAACGGAACGCGTTCTGTCACCTGAATGCCGCAACGCTCCATCATGGCGATCTTGGCGGGGTTGTTCGTCAGCAATCGAACAGCGTTAAAGCCGAGCCGTTCGAGGATCTGCGCCCCCAGTCGGAAATCGCGCTCATCGTCCTCAAAACCGAGCCGGTGGTTGGCCTCAACCGTATCAAAGCCCTGATCCTGCAACGCATAGGCCCGCATCTTGTTTGCCAGACCGATGCCGCGGCCTTCTTGGTTGAGATAGAGCAACACCCCTGCCCCTTCTTGCCCCATCTGTCCCAGCGCGGCGTTGAGCTGTGGACCGCAGTCACACTTCAGGCTGCCCAAAAGATCACCCGTGAAACAGGCCGAATGCAATCGCGACAGAACCGGCGCTTCCCGATCCGGTCGGCCGATTTCGATGGCATAGTGTTCTTCGCTGCCGTCTTCTGGCCGAAAGATATGCAGGCGTGCGGCTTCTGATGCCCGCAAGGGGACCTTTGCAGAAACCACATGATCCAGCACACTCAGCGCTTCCAGCGCGTGAGCCGATTCAACCGCATCCAGCCGCGTCAATCCATGGGTTGCGGCAAATCCAACACCGACTTCCACACACAGACCCGCAGGCAGCAAACGGGCAGACTTGATCAGCGTGAGACCCAAACGTTGCAACGAGGCGTCGCCGTCTCTGAGGCTGACAAGCGGGCCTTTCATGGGACGGGCCAGATCGTCAGCGGGGTCGGCCAGATCCTGAACCCACCCCCAATCCGCATCGTCGGGCAGCACGAGGCGGGCCAGATCACCGTCATAGGCGCGCGCCTTGAGCGTCTCGGCCCGTCGCGCCGTCAGCGCCAGATGCGCACGACCCAAACCGCGCATCGCGCCCAGCCGATCTGCCGACAGCGTTTCAGCCGCCGCCAAAAGAAGGGCCCCGTCTGCATTTTCCAACACGACAGGCAGGCCCATTCGCAGGTCACTGCGGGCCCGCGCAAGCCGTTCATTCAAGTCGGGAGACAGGGACATCATCGCTCCTATAGCGCTCCGCCTGTTACAAGTGCGGGCAATTTTTGTAACAAAACCCCGTTTCTGGCCACTACCGGACACGAGGGCGTGAGTCTCTTGCAGCATATCTTGCCGGGCTGCCAAGATGTCCACATCTGTCCTGAAACGCAAGGAGGACGCCACCATGGCACAGCTGAAAAATATTCTGCTCGTCGATGACGATGACGATTTGCGCGAGGCGCTGGCCGAGCAACTGATCATGACCGAGGATTTCGAGGTTTTCGAAGCAGAAAATGGCGCGGGTGCCATGGCTCGCATCAAGGAACAGATTTACGATCTGATTATTCTCGACGTTGGTTTGCCGGACACGGATGGACGTGAACTGTGCCGGCTGATGCGCAAACAGGGTGTCAAATCCCCGGTTGTCATGCTGACCGGTCACGACAGCGACGCCGATACAATCCTCGGTTTGGACGCAGGCGCGAACGACTATGTGTCCAAGCCCTTCAAGTTCCCGGTTCTTCTTGCCCGTATCCGCGCACAGCTGCGCCAGCACGAACAAAGTGAAGACGCGGTTTTCTCAGTTGGCCCATACACCTTCAAACCGGCGGTCAAACTGCTGGTCACCGAAGATGACCGCAAAATCCGCCTGACCGAGAAAGAAACCAACATCCTCAAATTCCTGTACCGGTCTTCTGAAGGCGTTGTTCCACGCGACGTACTGCTGCACGAAGTCTGGGGCTACAACGCCGGCGTGACGACACATACGTTGGAGACTCACATCTACCGTCTGCGTCAAAAGATCGAACCCGATCCGGGCAATGCCCGCCTGCTTGTTACCGAATCCGGCGGGTATCGCCTGGTTTCATGATTTCCGACCCGACCCCGCGCGGTATATCGCGGGACCTCCCTGTTGGACTGCCCGGGCCTTGTGCCCGGGTTTTTTTGTGCATTTCGTGCTATTCTTTGCCCTTCATTGATCCGGAGGTCGCGATGGAAAAGGTTTTGGGGTTTGGCGGTTTCTTCTTTCGCGCCAAAGATCCGGCTGCGCTGGCGGCATGGTATGAAACCCATCTTGGGATCAATCCAGCGCCGCGAGACATGGAAATGCAGCCTTGGGTCACGAACGAAGGTGTCGCCGTCTTTGCCCCCTTCCCCGCTGACAGTGACTACTTTGAACAATCCAAGACGTTCATGCTCAATTTTCGCGTGGCCGATCTGGACAGGATGGTCACGCAATTGAAAGACGCCGGGATTGATGTCGAGGGAATGCAAACCATCGAGGGATTGGGCCGCTTTGCCCGAATTCATGACCCCGAGGGCACACCGATCGAACTTTGGGAGCCCTTTGGCGGCTAAAGCGATCTGTCTTGCGGTGTTTCGCGCAAATTCTCCCGCGAAATGACCCAGCCTTATCACCGATCCATGGGTGCGGTTTTCCAGACCTGCGCCATGTCAGCGTATTTGATACAAATCAAAGAAGCACAGCACGTGTATGTTTACACAGCTACTCAACAGTTCCCGTCGCATGTGCGGGTCATCACATGCACCTCCCTGTTGGACTTGGCCCGGGCGCATCCGCCCGGGTCTTTTTTTTCGTCAGCCGATTATTCGGCGTCAGCGTCCAGCAGACCGGACTTGAACAGCAAGCCAGCTGCAACACCGCCGATGATTGGCGCCAGAATGAACAGCCACAGCTGGGACAAGGCATGCGCGCCAGCAAACAAGGCCGGTCCGATGGACCGTGCAGGGTTCACCGAAACACCGGTGACGTTGATGCCCACAAGGTGGATCACCACCAGTGTCAGACCAATCGCAAGACCGGCCATCGCTGTCGGTGCGCCTGCGCCGGTGGCGCCAAGGATCACAACAACGAACAGGAATGTTGCAACAACTTCAAAGATGAAGGCGGCCGCCATTGTGTATTCACCAAGGTAGCCAGCACCCCAGCCGTTTTGGCCTAAACCCATGCTGGCGACATCATAGCCGGCCTTGCCTGAAGCAATGACCAGCAGAACAACTGCCGCAGCGATCGCGCCCAAAACCTGCGCTACCATGTAAGGGATCGCCTCACCCGCGCTCATACGGCCCGAGGCAACAACACCGAGGGTAACTGCCGGGTTGATGTGACAGCCGGAAACACCACCGATGCCATAGGCCATACCAATCAATGCAAGACCAAACGCGAAACTGATACCCGTCAAACCGATGTCAGCCCCTGCGATCACAGCAGAGCCGCACCCAAACAAAACCAACGTGAAAGTTCCGATAAACTCAGCCAAGGGTTTCTTCATGGCTATTCTCCCTTTTCGCTCAGGCACCCCATGAGCGTTACTCGTTACACGCCACCGCCTGCGCGGCGGTGCCCCCGGCACGAAATCCGGATGCGCCTACCTAACCGGGCACGTGCCGGTACGAAAAAGGGAAAAAGATCAGGGATTTCCCGCGCCGGGCGACGCCAACGCATTAAGGTAGAGCCGAACCGCGTCCTGAACGTGCCGAAACCGATCGCCACCCAGATGCTTGCCGCCGTACCACCGTGTGACCACGATGATATGGTTTTGCAGCTCTTCGCGTTCCAGCATGCGCAAAATCACCATGCCCGCGCCCGACTCTCCATCGTCGTTCTTGATTGGCACTCCGTTCACGACACAGGCATAGGTATTGTGTGTCGCACGCGCGAACTTCTTTTTGCGCTTCAGTTCTTTGACAAAGGCTTTGATCTCGGCCTCAGACGTACAGGGACCACCCGACACGGCATAGCGGGATCCCCTGTCTGATATAATGTTGTCTAACACGAGCATGGTTTCGGGCTATCTTGGGCACCGCTCTCAATCAAGAACTTCCTCTTCTCGCGCCGCTGCGGCCGGCGGCGCCGAGCCAAATACTGCAGCCACCCAATCCACAATCAGCGACGCCGCGAATTAACTTCACGCACGCCGGCAGCGCTGAGCTATTGACGAAAAAAGTAAGGGCCCCGGCATCCCCGCCGAGGCCCAGCATTCGCATCCCGTGAGTGTTTCGAAGGGCCGAAGTTGCGTATCTGCCTTCTGACAGAAACACGTTAAGCGCGAACGGGTAAAAAATCGGTTCACTTCCCAGTACGTTTTTCCATACCCGGTGCCGAAGTCGCCCGGCGGGCCACAAACAGAAAATCGGCGCGCCGTTTCCAGCGCGCCGATCCATAATTTCAAAAGGAAAGACCGGTTGGCCTTAGTCCTCTTTTTCTTCTTTCTTCTCAGGCGCGACTTCTTCGCCGCTTTCCTGATCGACCATCTTCATGGCCAGACGCACCTTGCCGCGATCATCAAAGCCTAGCAGCTTGACGAACACTTCCTGACCTTCTTTGAGAACGTCCGAAGGATGGTTCAGGCGGCGGTTTTCGATCTGGGACACGTGAACCAGACCATCGCGCTTGCCAAAGAAGTTCACGAAGGCACCAAAATCGACGATCTTCACGACTTTGCCTTTGTAGATCATGCCCTCTTCCGGCTCGGCCACGATCGAGTGGATCATGTCATAAGCTTTCTGGATGGCCTCGCCGTTCGGCGATGCGATCTTGATGATGCCATCGTCGTTGATATCGACCTTGGCACCGGAGACTTCAACGATCTCACGGATGACCTTACCGCCCGAGCCGATCACTTCACGGATCTTGTCGGTTGGGATCTGCATGGTTTCAATGCGTGGTGCGTGAACCGAGAACTCGGAGGTTTCGGACAGCGCCTTGTTCATCTCACCCAGAATGTGCAGACGGCCAGCCTTGGCCTGAGCCAGAGCAGTCTTCATGATTTCAGGCGTGATGCCTGCAACCTTGATGTCCATCTGCAGCGATGTGATGCCGTTTTCCGTACCGGCCACTTTGAAGTCCATGTCGCCGAGGTGATCTTCGTCACCAAGGATGTCGGACAGAACCGCGTAGTCACCATCATCTTCCAGCACGAGGCCCATGGCCACACCAGCAACCGGCGCCTTGAGCGGCACACCT
Organism: Paracoccaceae bacterium; assembly: GCA_020630695.1. Taxonomy (GTDB): domain Bacteria; phylum Pseudomonadota; class Alphaproteobacteria; order Rhodobacterales; family Rhodobacteraceae; genus Thalassococcus_A; species Thalassococcus_A lentus. The sequence continues at coordinate 20,567 of JAHDIS010000059.1, forward strand.
GCGTCCATCATGGACAGCGAACCACCACAGACCGACGCCATCGAGGACGAGCCGTTGGATTCAGTAATCTCGGACACCAGACGCAGCGTGTACGGGAAGTCGGTTGCCGATGGCAGAACCGCCTGCAGCGCACGCCACGCCAGCTTGCCGTGACCGATTTCACGGCGGCCCGGGCCACCGACACGGCCCACTTCACCAACCGAATAGGGTGGGAAGTTGTAGTGCAGCATGAAGTTGGACTTGAAGTTGCCATGCAGCGCGTCGATGAACTGCTCATCGTCGCCTGTGCCCAACGTGGTCACGACCAGAGCCTGCGTTTCACCACGGGTGAACAGCGCCGAACCATGGGTCCGTGGCAGCATGCCGGTTTCGCCTACGATGTCGCGGATTTCGTCAAGCGCACGACCGTCGATGCGGCGCTTGTTCTTGACCACGTCCGAACGCAGGATCACCGACTCGAGTTTTTTCAGGGCCGAGCCAAGGTTCGCATCGGCCAATTGCTCTTCGCTCAGAGCGGCCTTGATGTCTTCCTTTGCAGCAGCAACAGCGGCGGTGCGCTCTTGCTTGTCGGACACGGCGTAAGCCGCTTTCATCTGCGCTTCGCCTGCCGCTTTGACAGCCTCGTAGAGGTCAGAATAGTCCGGCGCCTGGAAGTCAAACGGCTCTTTTGCGGTTTCTTCGGCCAGATCGATGATCAGGTCGATGACCGGCTGGATCTGCTCATGTGCAAACATGACAGCGCCCAGCATTTCTTCTTCGGTCAGTTCGTAGGCTTCGGATTCCACCATCATGACGGCATCCTTGGTGCCCGCCACAACCAGATCGAGCCGCTGCTCGGGGTTGTCGCGCAGCTGGTGCATGTCGTCGACCGTTGGATTCAGAACGTATTCACCGTCTTCAAAACCAACGCGTGCACCCGCGATCGGGCCACGGAACGGTGCGCCAGAGATGGTAAGAGCCGCCGACGCGGCGATCATCGCCACGATGTCGGGGTCATTGACCAGATCGTGCGACAGCACGGTGCACATGACCAGAACTTCGTTCTTGAAGCCGGGCACGAACAGCGGGCGGATCGGACGGTCGATCAGACGCGCGGTCAGTGTTTCTTTTTCGGTGGGGCGTGCTTCACGCTTGAAAAAACCGCCCGGCACTTTGCCCGCGGCGTAATACTTTTCCTGATAGTGCACTGTGAGAGGGAAGAAATCCTGTCCCTCTTTTTGCTGCTTGGCAAAGGTCACGTTTGCCATAACGCTGGTTTCGCCCAGCGTGGCAATCACGGTGCCGTCTGCCTGACGGGCAACCTTGCCCGTTTCCAGTGTGAGCGTTTCTTCGCCCCACTGCATTGTCTTCTTCGTCTCTTTGAACATACGTCTATCCTATGTGGGGCACTCCCAGGCGTATCCCGGGTCCCCGATTGATTGGCGGCCCCATTGCCGCCGGCCTTTTCATCCTGTCATGCGCCAAGGCCAAAGCGTCACGTCTCAGATGCGCGCGGCATATATGTTTTTGCGTGATTTGGAAAGTGCGCAGATTTGTGGGGACAATTCGTCTCGGTGCACCAAGGTGGCTGATACCCGGCCCCAGTTCAACTGAGGTGACGCAAGGCGCGTGTACACCCTTCATTTCTGGGGCCAGCATTGCCCGTTCACATCGCTTCGGGGCCGCCTCCGCCGATGCTTTTGGGCGCAATTTTTCACGGCGCTGGCGGTCAATCTGGCAGTGCCTCCAGGGGGCGGCCGATCTGGCGGGCTTGCACCCCGTGCTTCGTCGGCCTACCTGTTGCCCATCTCAATAGGAGCTGACCGCGCATGTCTGAAACCCCTCAGGAATTGACACAAGCCCTGCTGGACGCCGCCCGTAAGGCAGGCGCAGACAGCGCTGACGCGATCGCGATCACCGGAACCGCCCTGTCGATCGATGTGCGGGACGGCACCTTGGAACAAGCCGAACGCGCCGAAGGCAGCGATATTGGTCTGCGGGTCTTCATGGGCCAACGCAGCGCGATCGTCTCTGCCTCGGATACCCGCCGCGAAACGATGCTGGCCATGGCAGAGCGGGCCGTGGCCATGGCGCTTGAAGCACCTGAGGATCCGAATGCGGGTCTGGCCGACCCGGCCCAAATCACCGACCAGACCGACAGCCGTTTTCTCGAACTGGCGGACCCGGCGTCCGAACCGGCCCCGGCCGCACTCGAAGAGGATGCCCGCCGTGCCGAGGCCGCTGCCCTTTCCGTGCAAGGCGTGACCCAGGTTCAGTCCGCATCCGCAAGCTACAGCGCCCGCGATGTTCATCTGGCCGCCTCCAACGGGTTTTCCGGCGGCTACCAACGCACATCGCGCAGCGCGTCCTGCGTGGCCATTGCCGGCAGCGGTTTGGGCATGGAGCGCGATTACGATGGCGACAGCCGCACTTACCAATCTGATTTGCGCGCTCCCGAAGAGATCGGACAAAGCGCCGCCGAACGCGCCATTGCACGGCTGGACCCCAAACGCCCCAAGACTGGCGCATATCCGGTGCTGTTTGATGAACGGATTTCGGGATCGCTGATCGGGCACCTGATGGCAGCCGCTTCAGGCTCTGCGATTGCCCGCGGCGCTTCATGGCTGCTGGACGCCATGGACACGCAGGTTTTGCCCGGCACAATGTCATTGGTCGAAGACCCCCATCGCCCCCGCGCCGCAGGCTCACGTCTGTTTGACGCCGAAGGGCTGGCAACCGCCCCCCGCACCATCGTCAAGGATGGTGTATTGCAAAGCTGGACGCTTGATCTGGCAAATGCGCGCAAACTTGGCCTTCCAAGCACGGCCAATGCGGCACGGTCTGTTTCCGGGGGTGTCGGCCCGACGGTCTGGAACCTGGAACTGACCCAAGGCGACAAAAGCCGCGATGCACTGATCGCGGAAATGGGCACCGGGCTGCTGGTGACCTCGATGATCGGCGCAACGATCAATCCCAACACCGGTGACTACTCGCGCGGCGCCGCCGGCATGTGGATCGAGAACGGCGAGATCGCCTATCCTGTGTCCGGCGTCACCATTGCAGGCAATCTGCGCGAGATGCTCACATCCATGACACCGGCCAACGATGCGCGGCGCTACCTGTCGCGAGTGATCCCGTCACTGCTGGTTGAAGGACTGACCCTTGCAGGGGAGTGATCTCGAACTGCTGATTGACGCCGCTCAGGCGGCAGGATGCGTGGCCACCGGCTTTGTCGGTGGCGCGCTTGATGTGCAATACAAGAATGGCGATCAAAGCCCGGTGACAGCCGCCGACTTCGCGGTCAATGCCCTGCTCGAAGACAAACTCCGCAACGCGCGCCCGGACTACGGCTGGCTGTCCGAAGAAAGCCCTGACGGGACTGACCGTCTGGGAGCAGAGCGGGTCTTTATCATCGATCCGATCGACGGCACCCGGTCGTTCATCGAAGGCAGCAACACCTGGGCCCATTCCATCGCGATTGCCCGGAACGGCGCAATCGAAGCGGCCGTGGTTTATCTGCCGATGCGCGACAAGCTGTATTCGGCCAGCCTCGGCAGCGGCGCCCGCCTGAATGGTCGCAGTATCAATGTCGGCAATCAAACCACGCTGGAAAGCGGCTCGATGCTGGCGGTCAAACGCGCGTTTGAGCCTGATCTCTGGCCCGGCGGCGTGCCCGCCATGCAGCGCAGTCACCGCCCGTCTCTGGCCTATCGCCTCAGTCTGGTCGCCGAGGGCCGCTATGATGCCATGTTCACTCCGCGTGCCGCCTGGGAATGGGACATCGCCGCCGGCGCTCTGATCCTAGCCGAAGCAGGCGCCCAAGTTACGGATCGGCGCGGCGGTCCGCTGCGTTTCAACAACGCCCACCCGCAAACCGATGGTGTACTGACGGCAAATCCGAACCTGCACGCCAGTCTGCTGGATAGGTTGCTCTGACCAACCCGCATTAGACTGCG
>JAHDIS010000059.1:24511-29053 GCA_020630695.1 Paracoccaceae bacterium
CTGAAATATCCCGGGGGGTCTGGGGGGCTGGCCCCCCAAGCCACAACAGCCAGATGCGCTCAGCTGGCCAGCATCCGCAACCCTTGTGTGACATCCGAGCGAACGGCCAGTCTCAATCCCGGCTCATCTCCGGCTTTCAGTGCGGCAATAATCAAACGGTGGTATTGCGGCGCCTCGGTGCGCCTCAAACGACCGTAAAGCGCACGCATCGTCGGCCCGAGCTGTAGCCAGACCGTTTCGCACATGGCGAGCATTGCCGGTGCCTGCGCCCGCAAATACAGCGTGCGATGAAATTCGAGATTGGTGCGAATATAGCCGACGGCATCACGGTTCGACACAACGTCCGCGATTGTGCCGTTTATGCTCTGAAGCCGGTCGATCAAGGCGATATGCGCCCGAGGCAATGCACGGCTGGCCAGCTCGACCTCGATCAAGGCACGCAGGGCCGCCAATTCCTCGATGCGTTCGTTGGTCAACTCCGGTGTGGAGACCCGGCCAGAGGCTGACATGGACAGCGCACCTTCCGCAACGAGCCGCTGAACCGCTTCACGCGCCGGGGTCATTGAAACATCGAATTCCCGTGCAAGGCCCCGCAGGGTCAGGGCTTTGCCCGGCGCAATCTCGCCATAGAGAATACGGCTGCGCAAACCGCGATATACGCGATCATGTGCCGAAGGCGTGACTTCGGGGTTCTTGTTTTCAGATATTCGGGGCAAGGGCGGCTGCATGCCCCTTTGTGATCACAAAAACCAGTACAGTCAATCGCCCCAAGTTTTCTACGCAACGTGGCCCCTGCGCACGCAACCGATCCAGCGAAAGGATCAGAACTTGTAACGATGGAGCCCTGCCCCGTTGGTCCGCAGCCAGTTACGGGCAGGCCGCCAATCGCCATACAGGCGTTCAACCACGGCCCAAAAGGCATCCGAGTGGTTCATCTGCTCAAGATGAGCCACCTCATGAGCGGCCACATAGTCCAATATCTCGGGCGGCGTCATGATCAGGCGCCAGCTGTACATCAACCCGCCGTCAGACGTGCAGGACCCCCAGCGCGATCGGGTATCGCGCAGGGTCAGCCGCGCATAGGGTTTTCCCAGGGCCTGCGCGTAGCGATCCGAAGCAACGGCCAAACGGTCGCGTGCCTGCGCCTTCAACCAGGCCTGCAACCGGCGACTGGCCGTATCTTCGGCCCCCCCCACATGCAACGTCTCATCCGATCGCGCTATGCCCCGGCCCGTCCCCTGCTGGATGGTGTGCAGAGCCCCGCGAAATGGCAGCGATGCGCCAATGCCGACGATCACATCATCAACACGCGCCGCGACATGTTTGCGAAGCCAGTCTTCTTTAGACTGCAGGAAAGCAAGCCCTTCGTCTTCGGGCACACCGCGTGGCAGGGTCAGTGTAACCCGCCCGTCCAGTTGTGACATTCGCAGCGACAACCGGCGTGCCCGCGCCGAGCGCCGGACAGTCACGGTAATCGAAGGGTTGCCCGCAAGCTCGATCTGCCCCATATGCCCCCGTATCAGTTGCCTGCCGGGCATTGCCCCGGACCTCAGCGTCAAAGCCTTTGACATGCTTGGGCCGTTATGGCAGGTGCCACGGATTGTCCGCAAGACCGCGTAACACTACGATTCACAAGGGGATCACCATGCCCAAGGAAGAATGGGGCACAAAGCGCCTATGCCCGACCACAGGAAAGCGATTCTACGACCTGAACCGCGACCCGATTGTCAGCCCCTACACCGGTGAGGTCGTGAACCTCGAAACCGGCAAGCGCAGCAGCATTGCCGCCGACGCCGCCGACAAGGCTTCGGCCAAGGCCAAGGAAGATGATGCGGAAGAAGTGCTGCTCGACGATGATGATGTCGATGTAGATCTTGGCGATGATGATGTGCTCGAGGACGAAGACGATGATAACGTCTCGCTCGACGAAATCGCAGACGTCGCAAGCGAAGACGACGACAGCTGATCGCATCCGGCACGCCGGAAAAGAAAACCAGCCACGGGCGGATTTTTCCGCTTGATCCCGCCCGCGGCATTGCGTAATCACCCGCGAACACGGCGTTTCCACGCCACCTGAATGGGGCCTTAGCTCAGCTGGGAGAGCGCTTGCATGGCATGCAAGAGGTCAGGGGTTCGATCCCCCTAGGCTCCACCATTCCTCTCGAAAATCTGCGGTTTGTCCCTTTTGCCCCGACACAAATGTTGTCTGTGGCTTTCGAAGATTGCTGCTCAAATGTCTTGGTAGACTGACCCGCCGCGTAGTCGCGCCAAAATAGGCTGGTCCCACGTGCAAAAACTGGGCAGCATGGTGTGTGAAACGTCCCGCAGGAGCCAAAATGCCGAACCTGACAAAGACCGCGTCCCAGATGGTTGCCGAAGCCCGCGCACGGATCGACGAAGTCGAAACCTCGGATCTCATCGCCATGCTGGATGACCCGGATACAGTGGTGGTCGACATTCGCGACATCCGCGAACGCCAGCGCACGGGTTTTATCCCCGGCTCGGTCCACGCCCCGCGCGGGATGATCGAATTCTGGGTCGATCCGGACAGCCCTTATTTCAAAGAGGTCTTTGGGCAGGACGACAAACGCTATGTGTTTCACTGTGCATCCGGATGGCGCTCTGCGCTGACCGTCGCCACGCTGCAAGACATGGGGTTTGCCGCCGCGCATCTTCGTGAAGGGTTCAGCACCTGGGAACAACAAGGCGGCCCGGTCGAGCGCGATAGCTAGACCGCGCTGAACACCGCAATGGCCGGTCCATGAACGCCAATGTCCAGCGGTCCGAAATCAGAATCCACGCAAAGCGAAAAATACCCTGCTGTTGGCAGATAAAGAACGCTGTAGGCACCATTGGACCGGGTCACGGACCAGCAGGTCTGCGTTATCCCGCCACTGAAATTCACCGTGATTGGACGCGGCCGCCGGACCCGCATTCTTGAAAAGTCAGCCAAAGTCGCCGCCCGTGTCGCCGTATCGGGCAGAAATTGGCGCATTTCAGCCTCTACCAAAGCCTCGACATGGGCCGGCATCTGCTCTGGCGCGGGGATATGCGGTGCGGCCTGCATAGGCAAAACATGTGGCACGCAGCGTCATTAAAGCAAGCTCTTGCCCGAACCAAATTGATTTGGCCACAACGGATCGGTGTAGGCGGTCAAATGCGGTATACTAACCGAAATAGGCCGAAAGGTGGTCTTGACTTGCTGCAGCGCCGAATTAGTGCGCGCAATTTTTGAACAAAACGCCGCAACCAATAGTATTTTTGTTGCGCTGCAACTGCAAAATAGCTATCCCGACCGGGACAGATAGAGAGGACCCATATCATGGCCCATGACGGACAAGACCTGAGCCTTGGCAGCGTGATCCTGCCCGACCTTCTTTCCCTGACCGGCGCGGCGGTAGCCCCAGTCGAGGAAGTCTTTGAAATTGCGCGAACTCGTGTCCGTGACATGGTCAGCGTAGATGGCCGGGTGTCCGGCGCTGCGATCGAAGCGAACCAAACAGCGGCCCACGGACTGGCATGGTTCGCCACCTATCTCGAATCGCTGCGCCAGATGCAGGGCTGGGCCGAACGCATGCAGGCCGACGGCACCTTTGGCGAAGTTGAGCAATTGCTGCACCAGATCGCCTTTGGCGAATACCTCTGGCAGATCTACGGCGGCATCCAAATGAATCAGGGCGAAATGGTTCGTCTGCAGGATCTGGGCCTGTCACAAGACGATATGCGCGGATTGATGTCTGACGCGGTCATGACTCTGACCCAAGGCGCCAACACGCAGGCGGCGCGCACGCGGCTGGTCGAACTGATGGAAGAACGCTCGGCCGAAATCACCGTGGGTCGGTGTGGCTTGGACGATGAACTGGAAATGATCCGGGAACAGTTCCGCCGCTACGCGGTCGACAAGGTGCTGCCACATGCCCACGAATGGCACCTCAAGGATGAGTTGATCCCGATGGAGGTGATCGAAGAGCTGGCCGAAATGGGTGTCTTTGGTCTGACCATCCCAGAAGAGTTCGGTGGGTTTGGCCTGTCCAAGAATTCCATGTGCGTCGTTTCCGAAGAACTGTCGCGCGCCTACATCGGTGTTGGCTCGCTCGGCACCCGGTCCGAGATTGCCGCAGAACTGATCATTGCTGGCGGCACGCCAGAGCAAAAGGAAAAGTGGCTGCCCGGCCTTGCCTCGGGTGAGATCCTGCCAACCGCCGTGTTTACCGAGCCGAATACCGGTTCCGATCTGGGCAGCCTGCGTACCAAGGCCGTCAAGGATGAGAACGGCGACTGGATCGTGAACGGCAACAAGACATGGATCACCCATGCGGCGCGAACCCATGTGATGACCGTTCTGGCCCGCACCGTGCCGGACACCGACAACTACAAGGGTCTGTCGATGTTCCTCGCTGAAAAGACGCCGGGCTCCGACGAACAGCCTTGGCAGGATCCCGGCATCTCTGGTGGCGAGATTGAAGTGCTCGGTTATCGCGGCATGAAGGAATACACCGTCAACTTTGATGATTTCAAAGTGAAGGGTGAAAACCTGCTGGG
>JAHDIS010000060.1:0-21174 GCA_020630695.1 Paracoccaceae bacterium
TCGAAGATGGCATGCTCTACATGACCAATTTCGATGTTTGCGCCCAGATCAGCAGCACCGACGCTGGCAGCGCTTTGGAACTCAAGGCCTGTGATGGCAGTGATGAGCAGAGCTTCGTCTTCTCGGGCGAAGGGACGATCACCCCGTCACTTGCGCCGCAGATGTGCATCACTGTCGCCGAGGACACCCGGTCCGGCCGCAGCGATGCCAATCAAATCAAGGTCCTGTCGCTTGAGTCATGCGATGAAAGCCGCAGCGCTTACCAGACATGGGCAGTCCGCACCGCAGAGTGAGGCAACAATGCTGGTGGCCCTTGCAGGGCCACCTTCCTCAATCAGCGGCAGTACGATCCGCTGCGGTAGCTGGCGGTATCGAAATGGAAATGATCCTGATGGAACCGATCAGAATCCGGGCCAAGCACCGTGCCAAAGGGGCCGCACGCCGCCTTGTGCATCGCGCGCAGTTTTTTCGAATGCTTGCCCCGCCAGCCTTCCTGAATCGTGATTGACGAGCCATCGGCCAGATTGATCGCCGAAATGTCGATTGCCTTGCCCTTGCCGTGCTCTGAAATCTTTGCGCCGGGCTGATGATTGCGTGTCCGGCATGCATAATGGGCAGCCACTCTAAGGCTGGAGACACCGCCGCCAGTCTTGCCGATTGCGGGTTTCACACCGGTTTCCACCCATGTGCGCAGCGCTTTGGCCGTGTCGCATGTAATCGTGGCCGGCTGCGATAGAGTAACGTCCCCAACTTGCCGCAAACGGACTGCGTTCTCGACCCCGCAAGCCCCTTTGTCGGGCACTGCGCCGACCACTTCACCCACCAACATCGGGTCACCACACAGACCGCCACCAACAATCGCGCCTGACTTTTCGTCCGATGAGGTTGCAAACGCGTTTTTCAAAAATCCGCGAACGCCGTCCAGATCATCATTCTGTTTCGGTTCGGGTGCGCGACCACCGCAAGATGCCAGCGCAATCATGAAACTGCCTAGAATGATCCAACGCATTTCTATTTTACCTTTGTGCGGCCAAAGTCTGGCGCATCTGTATCCTGTCCGGCCTCCAGAATGCCACGCCGGATGGCGCGGGTGCGGGTAAAATAGGCATGAAGCTGCTCACCATCGCCGGTACGAATGGCGCGTTGCAAGGCGAACAGTTCTTCGGTGAAGCGCCCCAGCATCTCGATGGTTGCATCCTTGTTGGTCAGGAAAACGTCCCGCCACATGGTTGGATCCGAGGCCGCAATCCGGGTGAAATCCCGAAAGCCTGCGGCTGAAAACTTGATGACTTCCTGGTCCGAGACGCGGCTGAGGTCATCGGCCACACCAACCATCGTGTAGGCAATCAGGTGTGGGATGTGACTGACAACAGCGCAGACAAGATCGTGGTGCTCGATCTCCATCCGTTCGGTCATTGCACCCAGCCCCTGCCAGTAGGCTTCGAGGCGCTGAACAGCCTCTTCGTTCGTTCCACTGGGCGGGACAATCAATGTCCATCGATTGTCAAACAGGCTGTCAAAGCCTGACTCGGGTCCGGAATGTTCGGTGCCGGCCATCGGGTGCCCCGGCACAAAGTGTACGGTGTCGGGCAGGTGCGGGCCAACGGCGTCGATCACGGTCTGCTTGACGCTGCCAACGTCCGTAACCGTCGCGCCCGGCTTCAAATACGGGGCCATTTCCTTTGCAACGGCGCCCATGGCACCCACAGGTACGGCAAGGACAATCAGATCAGCGTCCCGCACGACTTCTGGCAATGTTTCGCACACGGTGTCACAAAGCCCGATCCGGCGCGCGGTTTCCCGTGTCTCAGCGCTGCGGGCATAGCCAGATACATGCGTTTGCGTTCCGATGCGCCGCATGGCCCAAAACATCGACGATGCAATCAGCCCCAAACCAATGAGGGCAACACGTTTATAAGGCTCGCTCATCGTTCACCCGCCTTGAACTGACCAATGCAATGCGCAACGCGGCGGCACGAAGACTCATCCCCTACGGTGATCCGCAGTGCGTGCGGCAAGCCATAGCTGCCCACCTGACGCACGATCAGACCCTGACTTTGAAGATAGCTGTTGCAGGCCTCTGCCTCGGCTTCATCATGAAAGCGCGCCAGCACGAAGTTGGCCATCGACGTATCGCTGGGCACGCCGTGTTCTGCCAGCGCTTCGGCCAGCCAGACGCGCAGGCGTGTGTTCTCGGACCGACATTTTTCGACATAGGCGGTGTCGCGGACCGAAGCCTCTGCAGCAGCCAAAGCTGTGCCCGAAAGGTTAAAAGGCCCCCGAATGCGGTTCAGGACGTCGACGATTTCTGCAGGGCCATAGCCCCACCCCACACGCAGACCGCCCAGACCGTAGAGTTTGGAAAATGTACGGGTCATGAACACGTTGCTGCGGGCCTCGACCAAACGGGCGCCACCGTCATATCCGTCCACGTATTCGGCATATGCCCCATCAAGCACCAACAGAGCTTGCGGGGGCAATCCTTCGGCCAGCCGCTCAATCTCGGCCAATCCGATCATTGTGCCGGTTGGGTTATTGGGGTTCGCAATGAAAACCAGTTTTGTGCGTTCATTGCAGGCCGCGAGGATGGAATCCACGTCGGTCACCCGTTCGCGCTCTGGCACCTCGATAGGCGTCGCGCCGGCGGCGAGTGCGCCGATCTTGTAGATCGCAAACCCGTGTTCCGTATGAATAACCTCATCACCTGGCCCGGCATAAGCCTGACAAAGAAGGTGCAGGATTTCGTCACTTCCAACGCCACAGATGATCCGCTCAGGATCGAGCGACTGAACCTCTGCAATGGCCGACCGCAGCGAAGCATGGTCGGTGGATGGGTATCGATGCAATTCGTGCACCGACCGTTTTACGGCCTCTTGCGCAGCAGGGCTCGGCCCGAACGGATTCTCGTTCGAACTGAGCTTGGTTACATTCGTCACACCGGCGACTGACGACTTGCCACCCACATAGGGCGCGATGTCCAGAATCCCGGGCTGGGGTCTGATGCTGGTCATGGAACACCTCATTGCACTGGCGTTGTGCATAACGCCCGCAAACGCCCATGAAAAGGCGCATCTGGAAAGGTGCAGCATGGTGGCCTTCATGCCGCAGCAGTCTGCCCTTTGCCCAACCGCAGATCGCGCTACCTGCTGAGCATGAAAACTTATGCCTGCACCTACGCTCTGGCGTTCCTGCTTGCCCTGCCATTGCGAGCCGACCCCATGCTGATAGACCGATTTGAAGATGGCCGCGCAGAGGGCTGGCGCTTCATTTCCGATCAAGTCATGGGCGGCGTATCTGAAGGCCGCGCAACCGTTGAAAACGGCGCGCTGATTTTGCGTGGAACGGTTTCCACCGCCAACAACGGTGGTTTCGTTCAGGTGCGGCTGCAGGGCCTGAACCTGCCAGCCAGTGCCAAATCGTTGAAGCTTCGCGTGCGCGGGAATGGACAAGACTACTTCATTCACGTTCGCACCCGCGCGACCCGGTTACCGTGGCACTACTATCAGGCCCGGTTTTCAGCCTCTTCTGATTGGACAGAAGTTCGGTTGGGCTGGGACAGCTTCAAGCCAAGCAACGGTATATTGCCTACCCGGATCAGCGCCGATGATGTGACCAGCATCGCCCTCGTCGCCTATGGTCGCGACCACGAAGCTGACGTGCGCATTTCCGAGGTCTGGGCAGAATAGTCAGCGTCTGACAAACGTCATGTAGTGCGGGACACGATCCTCGCGCAGGGCCTTTTGCTCATAACGCGTCGAGATCCAGTCACCCCAAGGCTCTCGCCAGTCTGACGGCCCTTCTGCGGTCCATTCAAATCCCGCGCGCGGCACTTCAATCATCGTCTGTCGCACATAGTCCGGAATATCGGTCGCGACACGAAACTCGGCCCCCGATTTCAGGCAACGCGCAAGCGGTTCGAGATGTTCGGGTGTCACGAAACGACGGCGGTGGTGCTTTTTCTTTGGCCAGGGGTCCGGATAAAGAAGAAACGCCTTGTCGATAGAAGCCTCGGGCAAGACATCAAACAGATCGCGTGCATCACCGGGATGCACGGCCAGGTTTGTCACACCCGCATCCCGGATCTTACCCAGCAGCATGGCCACGCCATTGATGTAAGGTTCACATCCGATAATGCCGACCTCGGGATTCTGCGCGGCCTGATGCACCATATGCTCACCACCGCCAAATCCGATTTCGACCCAAACCGGTTTTCCAGCAAACCGAGACTGCAGATCCAGCGGGTTTCTTTCCGGGTTCACATCCCAATCGACCGCCCCTGGGGACAAGGCATCGAGGTCTTCCTGAATATAGGTTTCCTGGCTCGGGCGCAGGGTCTTGCCTTTGATGCGGCCATAAAAATTGCGCCATGGCGCCTTGGGGTGCTTGTTGGATGTGGTCATGGGCGCGCGTGTACCTGCCAGCGCGATTTGCTGCAAGACCGGCCTTGCAAACACCCATAACCGTCAGTCCCGTAGAACTCCGGCATCGATCAATTCCGATCGCGTCGGAAACCATGTTCCAGAACGATAGCGTTTCGTTTCGATAGCAAACTCGGGCTCAACCCCACGAGAGATCATATAGGTAAGATCCTTGAAGGTTTCGGTCTGCGTATCCTGATAAACCCATGAAGCGAATTCAAAAGGATCGGCCCAGTTCTCATCTTCCCGCCAGCGATCATAGTAGCTTTCGATGGCACTGGATGACCAACTGCGCTGATGAAAGCCCATCTTTGATCCGCGGGTCATGGTCCGTGTGCGACCGGCCAGAAAAATGGTGACGCAAGAACTCGAACACTCGCCATCAACCACGGTGCTGAGATCAAAATCCATCACGATGCGGGCCATTTCGTTACCTGCCCAGACACTGCCGCCGGTCGAGTTCAGCTTTACAGTGCGAACGCCGGGTGTATCGCGCAAATGCCGTTTCATCACATCGATGTCGTCGTTCGCGACTTCTCGGTCGTCCCGGACGCTGGCTGCCTCAGTGTCGTAGAACAGAACGCTGCCCTGCAACGAAAATTTTTCGTCAGGGCCTGCCAAGACAGAAAACGGTGCGATGCAAAGCACCATCATCGGGATAAAACGATCAAGCATTGTCAAATCTCACGCGGTTGAACCGCCTCATGAGACTATTCCGCGCCCGGTCTGACAATACCGGAATGCCATGCTTTTGTCGTCCAATTCAAAAAAGGCGGGTACGCGACCCGCCTTTGTCAGGTGTCTTTGATCAGACCGAATTCTTCAAAGCATCGGCCAGATCGGTGCGTTCCCAGCTGAATCCACCATCGGCTTCGGGCTCGCGGCCAAAGTGACCATAAGCAGCGGTGCGCTGATAAATGGGCTTATTCAGTTCCAGATGCGTCCGAATACCGCGCGGCGTCAGATCCATGACCTTTGGAATCGCAGCTTCGATTGCGGCCGGCTCAACGTCGCCGGTGCCGTGGGTGTCGACATAGATCGACAACGGTCGGGCAACACCGATCGCATAGGACAGCTGAACGGTGCAGCGTTCCGACATGCCCGCCGCAACGACGTTCTTTGCCAGATAGCGCGCAGCATAAGCCGCCGACCGGTCAACCTTGGTCGGATCCTTGCCCGAGAACGCACCACCACCATGAGGCGCAGCACCGCCGTATGTATCCACGATGATCTTGCGGCCCGTCAGACCCGCGTCCCCATCCGGGCCACCGATCACGAATTTACCGGTTGGGTTCACATGCCAAACCGTTTCATCCGTCACCCATCCCTCGGGCAGAACCTCGAGGATGTAGGGCGCAACAACGGCGCGTACGTCCTCAGATGTCATGTCTTCGTCGAGGTGCTGGGTCGAAAGCACGATTGAGCTGACGCCCACAGGTTTACCATTTTCATAAACGACCGAGAGCTGCGATTTCGCGTCCGGGCCCAGTGTCGACTCTGTTCCGTTTTTGCGCACTTCGGCCAGTCGGCGCAGAACCGCATGGCTGTATTGAATAGGTGCAGGCATCAACGCGTCAGTTTCATTGGTCGCATAGCCAAACATGATGCCCTGATCACCCGCGCCTTCGTCGCCCTGCTCGCCCGTTACGCCCTGCGCGATATGCGCGGACTGTTCGTGCAGCAGATTGGTGATTTTGCAGGTTGCGTGATGGAACTTGTCCTGCTCATAACCGATGTCCTTGATACAGGCGCGCGCGATCTCTTCGATCTTGCCCATATACTCGGTCAGTTTGTCCTGATCTGTCAGGCCCACTTCGCCCCCGATCACAACGCGGTTTGTCGTGGCAAAGGTTTCCGCGGCAACACGCGCCAGCGGATCTTCGGCCAGAAACGCATCAAGCACTGCGTCGGAAATCCGGTCACAGACTTTGTCTGGGTGTCCTTCCGAAACGGATTCAGAAGTGAAGGTATAGTTCTGTCGGGACATAAAGGTGCTCCATTGGGGTTCGCCGTCACGCCAGGAAGCCGTTGTGACAGAGGATGATTCGTTTCGGCGTACGCGGGCGATGCCTTGCGGTCAATCGGATTTCCGACCCGCTATACGGATTAGCACAAGAGACGCGATGCAGAGCAACACAAGCGCCGGGAAATCCCCGTATCTGCTGTAGACCGTAACGCGCATCGGTGGTGGAAGTTCTGCATCCAGATAGCCCGCTTGCCCCAATGGCAAGCTGGCCAGAACACGCCCTGCCCCATCGATGACCGCAGACACGCCAGTGTTTGCAGAGCGCAACATCGGCAAACCTTGTTCAATTGCCCGTATGCGCGCCTGCGCCAAGTGCTGATAAGGGCCAGACCAGTTGCCAAACCATGCGTCATTGGTGATTTGCAGCAAAAAGTCCGCACGCCCCGGGGCCCGATAGACATCCTGCGGAAAAACGGCCTCGTAGCAAATCAGGGGCAGTGCATGTCCCAGTTCGCCCAAATCGAGCAAAGTTGGACCCGGGCCTGGGGTGTACCCACCCTCAGCACGCGCAGCCAAACCAGCAATGTTCAATCGTTTGAAGAACCCGCTTGCAGGCATGTACTCCCCGAACGGCACAAGGTGATGCTTGTCGTAGACGTGTGACAGACGGCCCTGTCCATCCAGAACTGCCATTGAATTATAGTACCGCCCGGCATCGCCGCGCTGCACGCCGATCACAACCGAGGCCGGGCCTGCTGCATCCGAAATGATCGCCAAAGCATCGTTTGCCCGGTGCAAAAGGCCCGGCAAGGATGTCTCTGGCCAAACGATCAAGGACGGGTTGGCCTTGCCTTGTTGCGCCGGAGCTTCGGTAAAGGCCACCTGACGATTGAAGAAGATTGGTACCTTGGCCGGGTCCCACTTTTCATGTTGGGCCGCGTTCGGTTGCACCAAACGCACAATGGGCCGATCAGCCAATGATTGCTCTAGCGGGGTCAAACTGTACCCACCCGCCATGAGACCCGCGAACACGGCCAAAGCCGCCAACGCGGGCTTGGCTTTCCCTTTACGTAACGATCCTGCGACCAGTCCACAAAACGCCAGTGTCGCGATGGACAAACCCAAAGGGCCGACGACGGCGCTCCATTGAATTGCAGGTGTTGGCAGCCAAAGGTAGGCCAATAGAGCCCATGGAAACCCCGTAAACACATAGGTCCGGGCCAGTTCAGCCGCGCTCCATGCCAGCACAAGCGCACAGAGCCGCGCACGCGGCGCATAGGCTGCGCCCCAAAACGCCAGCGCCCAGAACAGCGCCAGTCCTCCGGCCAAGCCTATCAACCCAAAGGGAGCCATCCAGCCCGTGGCGGCGGCATCAACCTGAAAGGGTTCGACAATCCATCCCAGCGCAAACCCGAAGTATCCGAACCCGACCGCCCAGCCGGTGCCAACAGCGCGCAACGGTCCCGGCGACATGGTGAACAACACAAAAGCTGCGACGATACCAGCGAGGGACAGATACCACAGATCGTATGGTGCCATCCCCAGAGCAATGACAACACCCGCTAACACACCCAACAAAAGCCGTGCCCAGCGCGGCGGCAACACGTCATCGCGTGTCACGGCATCACCAATGGCCCGCCGGGCGGGTTCAGCCATGTCCGGTCTCTTGCTTTTGGGTTGCCTCGGGTTCTGGGGCCAACGCCGCCGCAGCAGGGCTGACCGCGCGATTGCCCGGTAATCGCACCCGCAGACGTTTGATGCGGCGCGGATCAGCATCGACGACTTCGAAATCCAGACCCTCGGGGTGCGCAACGACTTCACCACGTGCAGGCACATGCCCAGCTAACATAAAGACCAGACCACCGAGCGTGTCGATTTCCTCGGCGTCAATGCCCTCATGCTGTGTCAGGTGAATACCAATCTCAGCTTCGAATTCGTCCAGAGGTGTCTTTGCCAGTGCCAGAAAACATCCCGGCGCTTCGCGGGTCCATAACTGGTCTTCGCCGGTGTCATGCTCATCTTCGATCTCACCGATAACCTGCTCGATCAAATCCTCGATCGTCACGAGACCATCCACACCGCCGTATTCATCAATCACCAAGGCCATGTGACGCCGTTCCGTCTGCATCTTGGTGAGCAGAACGCCAATCGGCATTGACGGCGGGACGTACAGCAGGGGGCGCAGCATCTTCTTTAGATTAAAACGGCCGCCACCGTTGCCCATACCATAGCTCAGGGCAAAGTCTTTGAGATGCGCCATCCCGATCGGCGTGTCCAACGTCCCTTCGTAAACCGGCAATCGGGTAAGACCGCTATCCCGGAAAACCTGTACCAGATCGTCTTTGGTGATCGTGTTGGGGACAGCAACGATTTCGGCCTTGGGAATGGCCACATCCTCAACCCGCATACGACGCAGATTGATCATGCCGTGCACGGGCCGTTCCGGGGCCGGTGCGCCATTGCTTTGAATGGGAAGAGCAGGCTGATCGTGCCCACCGTTGCGACCGAACAAACGCCGGAACAATCCCGGTCTTGCTTGTTCAGTTTTAACATTTGCACCCGCCGTCGCGGTGCTTGATGTCGTTTGCTCTGTCACACGCGCGCCCTGCGCTGCGTTAGACGAGCCGTCGGTATCGCCCATTTATCCGTTCCAGTTAAAGGCCATGATCAGGCCGGTCATTCCCTATATGGGTCCGGAAGACCCAGATTGCCAAGTATTTCAACCTCTGCGCGTTCCATAAGCGTGGCATCTTCATCACGGATGTGATCGTAGCCCAACAAGTGAAGAACGGCGTGCACAACGAGATGGGTCACGTGGGCCTCTAGCGTTTTGCCCTGTTCTTCGGCCTCTCGCGCGCAGGTTTCAAAAGCAAGTGCAATATCCCCGAGGTGGTGAGGCTCGTCGCCCATGTCCCGGTCCGGTCTGGACGGAACTCCGCCCGCAATCTCAGAGGCGAGGTCCTGTTCGGGCCAGCTTAGCACATTCGTTGGGCTGCGTTTGTCGCGAAAATCGCCATTCAATTCGGCAATTCTGTCATCGTCGCAGGCCAAAACCGCTATCTCAAAAGCGGACGGCGCCAATCCCTGGTGCACCAAGGCTGCGCAGGCCGCGGTTTCGGCCAGCGGACTCAGACTGTCCTCATCCCATTGTTCGTTTTCTATGATGACATCAGTCAGCATCGGCAATCACACAGTTCCTGTTCGGCGTGCCGATACCTGTTTCAGACGGTCGCGTCCATCTCGGCCGCATCTTGCTCATCCTCCATGAGCAGAAATGCCTCGGATTCATCATCTGGAATTGTCAGTGCTGCCATCAGGGCAGCCCCATCAGGGGCCGGGATAAGAGTGCCATCCGATCCAATTTCAAAGCGCAGCTCCTCCGTCGAGAGGGCGCTTCCATCTGCGGCGATAGCAGTGCGTGAGATCTCGTACACATTATCTTCATCTACATCCCAAGCATCGCCCGCGTCTGGCGCAAACCACGATTGCAGTGACAGCTCGCCCGTGAGCGGATCAATGACAAAGACCTGGGCATCGGGGCCAGACAGCAAATAGGCATAGACCTCTTCTCCACCACCGTCGTTTGCAGGCGGCTCGGGCGCTGGATCCTCTACTGTGTCATCCTCCCCGACTTCGACTCCGGTATCTGCCTCTGGCTCCGAATCTACAGGATCAGGGGTAGTCACATCGGGGGCTTCTGTTTCGGGCTCGGAAACCAAAGACAATTCACCGTCAGCGACGGTTTCAAGCCTCAGGGTTTCTTGCTCAGCGTCCGATCCGTCAGCGGGTGTCGCAACACGGATCAATTCATAGACGTGATCTTCGTCCTGATCCCATGCGTCATTCAGAGTTGGCACAAACCAAGCCTGCGGAGAGACCTCTCCGGTCTGATCATCAATCTGGAACAGAAAGGCATCATCCCCGGTCAAAGAATAGGCAACCGCGAGCGGCATATCAGGCACGGGCGGCACGTCTTCGACATCCGTGGGTGCACCAGTGTCCCCACTATCGTCCCCGCTGAGAGTGTCCTGCCCTGTATCCGGATCGATCGGTCCAGCATCGCCGTCCTGCTCATCTGTATCCGAAGATGTTTCGTCCTCGACCTCGGGCGTGTCATCCAGATCGTCCTGTTCGGTTCCCAGAGTCATCGTGAAAACGCCATCAGCGGTCATTACGAATGTCACTTGCTGTTCTTCAACAACATCTCCGTCCGCTGACTCCGCAACGCGCGTCATTTCATAGACATGGTCCTCGTTCTGATCCCACGCGTCCGTCGCGGAGGGAACAAACCAGTCTTCAGGCTGAACGGAACCGTCAGCGGCATTTATCGAAAACAAGAATGCGTCCGCGCCGTCTAGGCTGTACACCCAGTCTCCTTCGCCGGGCCAGTCTGACTGCGGGTCTTGCTCGGGCAGTGCATCGTCCGCGGACGTATCGAGACTGTAGCTTTCAGCGATGTACTGTCGTCCCGTCCAGGTTTCGTACACTTCGGCAAGATTGCCGTTCTCGTCCAAAACCCCGGGATCGTGCTCAGCATAGGCCAGCATCACTTCCAAAGACAGCGCGGCCTCATCCGGTGTCAGGTTGGCCGGCATCAAGCGACTGTCGTAGTGCACGTAGTGCGTGACTTGAACCGTTCCGCCGGAATAGGCGAGCAGCGCTTCCTCCGAGAACTCAGCCGTGTGTGTGTGATCAGTATGCTCGGCAGCGGCCGTTTCCCCCTCGTGAACCTGCAATCGCAACGCGCTGGGTTCATGCAGGGTGAGTAACTCGGTCAACACGTCGACAACATCCGACCGCGAATAAACACTTTCGCCGTCTATAGTGGTCACGCTTGCCAATTCACCGCTTTCCAAACGGGCAAGTTGCTGTTCTTCGCCCGGCCCCAGAGCGCCACCCCCGTCGGGCAATCGCAGGAAATAGAGCCTGATTTCCGGGGCCTCCAACAAATATGAAGTATGCACATCTATCGACTGAGACCCGGTATCGATCGTGATCGTTTCATCAACCCATTCATCGTGACCCGTCATAACGGAGTAGGCAGCCTTGGCGCCTTCTTCCCGGCCCTGCCAATAGGCATCGCCCAGACCAGCGTCGCCC
This sequence comes from Paracoccaceae bacterium, assembly GCA_020630695.1. Taxonomy (GTDB): domain Bacteria; phylum Pseudomonadota; class Alphaproteobacteria; order Rhodobacterales; family Rhodobacteraceae; genus Thalassococcus_A; species Thalassococcus_A lentus. The sequence goes on from JAHDIS010000060.1 coordinate 11,485, forward strand.
GCAGTCACAAAAATTGTGGTATTTGCCTCGCCTTGCGCAATGCTCTGCGCAATGTCGGGGTTCATGAAAAGTATATCGTCATCCTGATGAGCCACGATTGAAATGGCCCCACCGCGCGAAAGCACCGGCATGGTTGAATCCTTAGAAAACCAATTGTTTGAAAATGCCCCAAGGGCCAACCAATTAATTTACCTTAGGTAAACACTAACACGAAATTTCGATGCTGCACGGGCAAACTTATTCCAAAATGGAAATACTGCGTTTCCAAGTCTTCACGCTTTGGGCGCGTCAGCCTCATAGGCTTCGATGATCGCTGCGACCAACGGATGCCGCACCACATCTTTGCCAGTAAAGTAGTTAAACGAGATATTCGGAATTCTGTTCAGCAAGCGCTCCGCATCTGCCAAGCCAGACGGGACACCGCGCGGCAAATCAATCTGTGTCCGATCACCGGTAATGACCATGCGAGACCCCTCACCGAGGCGCGTGAGGAACATCTTCATCTGCATAGAGGTTGCGTTTTGGGCTTCATCCAGAACCACAAATGCATTGGACAGTGTACGGCCACGCATGAACGCCAGAGGCGCGATCTCCACGGTCTTTTCCTCGATCATCTTTGCCAGCTGTTTGCCGGGCAGAAAATCATTCAGCGCATCGTAAAGCGGCTGCATGTAGGGATCGACTTTGTCCTTCATGTCACCGGGCAAATAGCCAAGCTTTTCGCCTGCTTCGACAGCCGGTCGGGACAAGATAATCTTGTCCACGGCACCGGTGATCAGCATGTTCACACCCACCGCTACGGCAAGATAGGTCTTACCCGTGCCCGCCGGACCAATCCCGAACGCCAGCTCATTGGAGAACAATGATTGGACATAGGCCTTTTGGGCATCTGTTCTGGGCTCAACCAGTTTCTTGCGGGTCTTGATCTCGACCGCGCCGCCCGCAAACATTTCCAGCTGGTCTTGCGGCTCGTCTTCCCCGGCCATGCGAAACAGGCGGTCGATTTCGGCTTTGGATACTTCGCGCCCCTGTTCAAGCCTGTCATAGAGCGCGCGCAGCACGTCAGCCGCTTCGGATTGCCCATCCGCGGGCCCATGCACTGCCAGGTGATTTCCGCGTCGCAGGATTTGCACACCGGTACGCGCTTCGATGTGGGTCAGATGGCGATCATATTCGCCGCATAGATCAATCAGGAGCCGATTGTCCGGAAACTCCAAGATGGTTTCCGATGGTGGTGCGGTTTCAATGATCTGGCTCGTCACACATCTCTCCCGAAGTGGCGTGTTGATTCCAAGATTGCCAAGCCAAATGCCACATGTCCACAGCTTGCTCGGGTTTCACACAAGAATTTGTGTGCCGCTTCGTAGAACGCACAAATGAGGCGCAGCCCAAGAGATCGAAAAACCCATAACTTGGGCCCAAAAACAGCGAAAGCCGCCGGGCTATTGCACGGCGGCTTTCTGGGAAACACGTACTGTACTTTAGAGCGGGTCGCCGATGATCGACGTCGAGCCCTGCTTGAAGTCACCCGTTGCGATGGTCGGCGGTGCCGTACCGGAACAGACGGGCTTGCCGTATTTGTCCAAACGCTGGGACAGGTAACCTTCGACGCCATCGTCGATGATCCAGTGGTCACAGCCATTTGGGTCGATCCAGACACCTGCGCGCATATTGCTCAGGTCATCTTTGTCGATGCCACGGTCAACGCTTTTGTCAGGTCCGTACTCGCCAAAGCCTTCAAGGCCTGCGCCTTCACAACCTGCCAGCGCAACACCCGCGCCCAGCAAAAGAGCCAATTTGGTCAGTTTCATAACAATCAGCCCCTTTTAGCGAATGCAGATGATTTCGACACGGCGGTTCTTTGCCATGCCATGTGCGCTGCCGTTGGAAGCCACGGGCAGGCGTTCACCGTAACCACGGACGTCCGCGATGCGGGCACCCACTGATTTCGCAACGTTCGCAACCGAAAGCGCGCGGTTGTAGGACAGCTTCATGTTGTAGCTGTCATACGCACGGCTGTCAGTGTGACCTGCGATGATATACGAAGTCGCACCAGCGCTCCGGAAGAACTCGGCCAGTTTGGCCTGTCCCTGCGGTGAAATACGGTGCGAATTTGTGGCGAAGAACTGATCAGAGTTCATCACACCACAGGTGTTACCACGGTTGCAAACCGGGATACCCTTACGATTGACGTGCGGGCTCATGTAGCCCTCGACACCGTCGTCCATCACCCAGTGTTCGCAGCCATCGGGATCAACCCAGATACCCGGAATATACTGTTCGCCCTGAATGGTGCGTGTGTTTTGCGTCGAAATAAACGGATTATTTGCCCCCGCCTTTTCGGCATACGCGGGTGCAGCCCCCGCAATACCGGCGACGACAGCCAGCGCAACTGCGCCGATGGCATTGGTCATGTGTTTAGCCACAGCCTCTGTCCCTATGGTTTGTGTTTCCCCCACGCGCACCCAAAATTGGCAGCGGAACGCGCAAATTTACTATAATCAACACCTTATCAAACAATGCGCAGGTGTGAAGCGAAAAGGGCTGTGGATTGTCACGAAATCGGAAACAATTCTCTTAGGTGAGCAGAACTGTTGAAAGTTTCATCTAAATCAGAGACTTAAAGGTCCTTGTTCACCCAAGCTTTGCCTTAGTTCAGAACACCCTTCAAAGAGTTCGGTCCGCTCTCGACGATTCGGACAGATCGCAAATCGCCCGGAATCAGCGCGTCCGATTCTACGTGAACGGCATGCAGATATTCTGACTTTCCGACCATCTGACCAGGCAATCTGCCCGGCTTTTCGAACAGTACATTGACCGTTTTTCCAACCATGGCATCCTGCAAAGAACGCTGCTGACTGACCAACAAGGCTTGCAAGCGCTGAAGCCGCTCATCCTTGACGCTTTCAGGCAATTGATCACGTTCTGCCGCCGGCGTGCCGGGACGGGTCGAGTATTTGAACGAAAAGGCAGATCCGTATTTCACCCGCTCAATCAGATCGAGGGTCTGAGCAAAATCCTCTTCCGTCTCTTCCGGAAATCCGACGATGAAATCGCCAGACAGGTGCAAATCGGGACGCACCTCGCGCAGCCGATCAATGATCCTGAAATAGTCGTCGCGCGTATGCTGGCGATTCATCCGCTTGAGGATCTTGTCGCTGCCCGCCTGAACCGGCAAATGCAGATAGGGCATCAGCTTTTCACAATCGCCATGCGCCGCGATCAGATCGTCGTCCATATCGTTGGGATGAGAAGTGGTAAAACGGATACGTTTCAGATCTTCAATCTCTGCCAGCGCACGGATCAAACCTGCCAAGCCCCGTTCATGCCCGTGATAGGCATTCACATTCTGTCCCAAGAGCGTAATTTCACGCACCCCGCGCTCAACCAGATCGCGCGCCTCGCTCACAATCCGATCAGCCGGGCGCGACACTTCTGCACCGCGGGTATAGGGCACCACGCAAAACGCGCAGAACTTATCACACCCTTCCTGAACCGTCAGAAAGGCCGTTGGTCCGCGTTTGGCCTTGGGACGCGATTTCAGGTGTTCGAATTTGTCCTCTTCGGGAAAATCGGTATCCAGCGCCTTTTGCCCGCTACGCGCCTTGGCCTCCAGTTCCGGCAAGCGGTGATAGCTTTGCGGACCAACAACCAGATCGACCATAGGCTGGCGCTTCATAATCTCTTCGCCCTCGGCCTGCGCGACGCAGCCGGCAACACCGATTTTGAGATCAGGCTTGTCCGCCTTCAAACCTTTGTACCGACCAAGTTCGGAATAAACCTTCTCAGCTGCCTTTTCACGGATATGGCAGGTGTTCAGCAGGATCATATCCGCGTCATCCGGCGTATCGGTCGACTCATACCCAGCCAGAGCCTCTGCCATACGCTCACTGTCGTAGACATTCATCTGGCAGCCATAGGTCTTGATATACAGCTTTTTGGGAGCAGACATGCAATTGGCCTCCGTGGCGGGGTACAGAGCGCGCAGATAACGCAGAATCTGCCTGCCTTGCAATGCACGAGATTTTCACCGATTCTGTGCCAAAGGGAATGGGCATGCATTACACTGGACTTGACGACTTTCTAAACCAAAACAAGGCCGCCCTGACCAAAGGGCCGGTTGCCTTGATCTTTTCCGAAGACGACGTCGAGCTGGATACAACCCTGCGGCACCATCGGCACCTTGGCTTCAAAACCGTTTTGGCCTTCGTCAGCCCGCTCTGGGACATGCCGCCCGATCTGACGGATAAGGTCCACCGGATCGATTTCGACATCCGCAGCGAAGGCGCCGTCCCAAATGCCGTAAACGCAGTCATCGCGGCGGCTCCCGGGGTTTGGCTCTACTACTGCTATAACGCCGAATACCTATTCTATCCGTTCTGTGAGACGCGCCTGATCACCGAGCTTCTGGCCTTCCACACCGAAGAACGCCGCGACGCCATGCTGACCTATGTGGTCGATCTTTATGCAGGCGATCTGGATCGCTGCCCCAATGCCGTCAATCTGGACGATGCCCACCTGGACCGGTCCGGCTACTACGCGCTTGCCCGCAATGATCCGGATAACCACAATCACCCCAAGGAACGGCAATTGAACTTCTACGGCGGCCTGCGCTGGCGCTACGAAGAACATGTTCCCCAGGCGCGCCGCAAGATCGACCGCATCGGCTTGTTCAAGGCAAAGCCCGGTTTGACCCTGCGGGACGATCACACCCTGTCAGACGAAGAATACAACACATATGCCTGCCCTTGGCACAACAACCTGACCGCATCGATTGCCTCATTCCGCACGGCCAAGGCGCTGAAGTCAAATCCGGGCAGCACATTCGATATTCGCACCTTCCGCTGGCACAATTCCACAGCATTTGAATGGCACTCTCGCCAGTTGCTGGACCTCGGCCTTATGGAGCCCGGTCAATGGTTCTGACCAGACACCCGTGACAAGAGCGCTATGTTTCTTCGTGCAAAAATATCCCCAGAGGGGTTTGGGGAGGGCGGCGCCCTCCCCAAGGCCTGCGTGGCCTGAACGCAATCAAACCGGCGCGCCAAAGGCGCCCCAGTTTACAAATCAAAGATTGTCGTACTGCGGCATGCCCAAGACATGGAACCCGCCATCCACTCGGACGACTTCCCCTGTCGTGCAGGCGCCAGCATCGGAAATAAGCCAGACTGCCGTTCCGCCAACAGCTTCCAGAGTTGCGTTGCCGCCCAGCGGCGCATTCTGGTCCGTGTGCTTGTAGGTCTTGCGCGCGCCGCCAATGGCAGCACCCGCCAATGTTTTCATCGGGCCGGGCGATACAGCATTCACACGGATGCCTTCGGGCCCCAGATCATTTGCAAGATACCGCGTGGCCGATTCCAGCGCCGCCTTGGCAACGCCCATGACGTTATAGTTCGGCGTCACGCGGTTTGATCCCATGTACGTCATGGTCAGCAATGTCCCGCCTTCGGTCATCAGCGGCTGCGCCCTCCGGGCGACGTCAATGAAGCTGAAGACCGAAATGTCCATTGAGTTTTTGAAGTTGTCACGGGTGGTATTCAGGATGCGGCCCTGCAGTTCGGACTTGTCCGAATAGGCGATGGCATGCACCACGAAATCCAGCCGGTCCCAGCGCTGCCCCAGCGCGTCAAACGCGGCATCAAGGCTGGCTTCGTCCGTCACGTCGACGTCCACCATGAAATCGCTGCCGACCGAGGCCGCCAAAGGCTCCAGCCGTTTGCCGAACGCCTCACCTTGATAGGTGAATGCCAGCTCGGCCCCCGCTTCGGCACAGGCCTTTGCAATACCCCAGGCAATGGATCGTTCGTTGGCGACACCCATAATGAGCCCGCGCTTGCCATTCAGTGAAATCGTCATCAGCCCCTCCGGTCCTTTGGGTTTTACTGACCGGATCACGCCAAGAGGTCAAGCAAACGCAATGCCTTTGTTCGCTTGAACGTGGAAAGCCTGCGCGTTCATCCGGCCAGCTCAGGATGTTCATAGGCCTCGGGATAGGTCATCGGAACCATCGGTCCAAGAGGCACGACACCGTTCCAGGATCGTCCGAAATAACCCTGCCGGCAGTGGATCAAGGATCCGGCGCCTTGCACCCCTTTGATTGCGTAAACGCGGCAAAGCCATCGCCATAGGTGCGGATAATCAACGATCCGCCCACCATTCAGTTTCATCCGGACATAGTAGACCGGGTCATGGCGATAAAGTGTTGGGAACAAGCGCAAATCAGCTTCGCCAAAGTCAGTGCCTGTTAGAAATGGCCGACCATCAGACAACAGATCGTTCAGGAAACCTAGCGTCTCGAAATAGGCATCAAACGCCTTGGCATAGACCGTCTGGTCAGAGGAAAATCCGGCTTTATAGGCTCCGTTATTGATGGTGACATAAATCCGTTCATTCAGCGCTTCGACATGCTGCAAAACCGCCGGATCACTCGGAACAAGTTTTGGCCGGTCCCATGAAAGTTCAGATCCCGCCAGCGCCCCGGCGTGTCGGTCCAGCATGCGAATAATCTCGGCGCTTTCGTTGTTCACGATGCGTCCGGCCACTTTGTCATACAGGATCGGAACCGATTGTTCCTCCGAGCCTTCAGCGCGGTAGATGTCCTTTGCCAGTCTGACGTCACGTCCGGTTCCGGTGTCACGCGTGCATTCCGGCAATGCCGCACCGGTCAGGGACGCCTTGCGATCCGGCGCAAACTCCCAAAGGTTCGGACCTTCCGGATCGGCCTCATCCGTACGATTGGGAAAGGCCACGCTCATTGTGATGCCGTCTTCCAACCCCAGAACACCGCGGGCCAGAGTCACACGGTGACACCACGGGCAGTTCAACGCGACAAACAAATGATAGCGTCCGGGCTCTGCCGGAAAATCCGGATCACCGATGGCATGCCTGAAGCCGCTGACGCCGCGCACGAATTCACCCCGCGCACGGCGCGCCTTGGCCTGTGACTGATCTTCCTGAACAGATTTGTCGTTTGTCATGGTGGCAGTGTCACCCTCTCAACCGGTGATGCAAGATAATTGGTACGGCCAGTTCTTCTTCATCGGTCAAATGACGCTGCAGGAAGGCCTCAATGGTTTGCGACGCCTTCAGGACCTGCGCTGCTTCTTCGCGGGCCTGGTTGGCATCCAACCCGGACAATTTGATCGCGCGGTTTGCACTGCGCGTGAAATCGTCAAGCACTCGATCAAGGTCAGCATGATCCTGTTCCAGCAACTCCAACCCGGCATCAAACCGCGGGTCGGCTGCCGACAATTCCGGGAAATAGCTGTGGTCTTCCCAGCCATGATGGCCGTGAAGGTTTGACACCAGCCCTCCGCCGAAATGCGACAGACGCCCTGCGTATTCATCAACGGCGAGATCGCGGTTCAGAACCTCTTCGGTGTCCAGGCGAATGCGATTGGCAACGCGACGAAACATCTGATGCGCGCCCAGCCAATGCCGGGTCTTCTCGGCAAAGCCAGGGTGGTCTTCCCAGCTTTCTCGCGGATATCGTGAAAGCAGGAAGCGCATGCCCTCGGGCATGGCGTCTTCGCGAATATTATAGGTATCAAGCATGGCACTCTCCTTTCCCAACAACAGTTGGGCAGGCCCGCACCCGTCGAGAACCCCGAAATGCGAAGGGGCGGCTATGCGCTCTTTGCATGGGCTGACTGTCACCCGGCCATAGAAAAGGGCCGCCTGTCTTGCGACGGCGACCCCAAGTTTTGCTCCGTGAGTGAGAATTTAGAGCGGCAATTTACCTGTCATGCTTTCCAGAACACCGTCGCGGCGGACGACTTTGTGCCAGATCGCCCCGGCGATATGGGCCAGCAGCAAAACAGGCAGTGCGGAAAGCGCGAATTCATGCAAACCGATCATTGCCGATTGGAACAGGCCCCCAAGAACAGAGGTTGTATAGGCCAGCGCAATGCCTAACCCGGATACGACAATACCGAACACCGAGGCATAGAGGCCAACATGGACGGCCTTTGACGCAAAGTGTTCCCACTTTGGTGCATCCGTTGGCAGGCGCGTGGCCCCGGCCGCCCCTTTGGTCCAGAACAGCCGCAACAGAAAAAGTGCACCCAGACCAAGGGCGAAAGCCACCTCAAACTGCATCACGCCCGGATGCGAGAGCTGCGCAACATCGTCCAGCCCTTTCAGATAGCCATAGCCGATCAAGCCAGCCGACAACCAGTGGATGCCTTTGGTTACAAAACCGTGCGAGTGCGCCGTAGAAGTCATGATAATCCGTCCTGATAAATGAGATGCCGATTTAGGCTGCTTCCGCCTGGGCGGCGTCCTGTGGATCAGGGTCGTCGTTGCCGGTCTGTGACAGCGCAACAAATGGCATCGCAAGCAGGGCAAAGCCCATGGCTGCCAGTGCAAACAGTGCCAGCGTTCCAAGCGCTGCAAAACCCATGGCCGCCAGAACGACGCCAAATGCAAACATCGCAATACCCGAGAGGGTGGACGTGAATTTTTCAAAAAGGGTTTTCATTGTGTGATCTCCAGTCTCATCGTTGTGTTTCGATGATCTGGATATGATGCGCCTGTTTTACGGGCGCCTGACCGCAGTCTTACAATTTTGCAAAGTTCAGAATAACCCGCAGGCCAGTGGGCTTTTGGGCGGAAAATTCCAGCTTTGCGCCATGCCGTTCAGACACTGCCCGGACCAATGCAAGCCCCAAACCCGAACCTTCGGTGGTCCGGGCTGCGTCGAGCCGGACCATCGGTTTGACGATTTCGTCGAACTGGGCAGGGTCAACACCCGGCCCATCATCGGCCACACCTACAGATTGCCCCTGCGCAACAAGGGTAATCGTCGAGCCACCATGGACCAAAGCATTCTGGATGAGGTTGGCCATGGCCTGAACCAACATCTGCCGGTCCGCCTGAACCTGCCCCGATGTCGATACGTCAATTTTCAGGTCTTTGCCCGCATCTTCCACAACCGGGCCAAAAGTATCGGCCAGCTCTTCGACGAATGGCTCCAAGGCAACCGTTTCGAATCCGTCGCGCCCCTGCTGCGCTTCGATCCGGGCAACGCGCATGATCGTGTCGAAAATCGCTGACAAACGGCTGGCTTCTTCCAGCGCTGCGCCTCGGGCAGCGCCATCAGGCAGCATTTCCAGCTTGGCCCGCAGGCGTGCAAGCGGGGTGCGCAGATCATGCGCGATGCTGGCGCTCAAATGGCGTGTCTGCGCCACAAGGCGTTCCAGCTCGGTCGCCGTATGGTCCAGTTGGTGGGCGATATCGTCCAGATCGTCTTTGCGCCTGTGATGCTCTGTCCGTGCGGTCAGGTCACCCGCCGCCAATTGATCCAGCGTTGCGCTTATGCGTTGTACACGGCGTTGGGCCATCAAACCTGTGACCAGCCCAATGATCAGGCTCAAAACAATCACCAGACCGGCCGTGGTCCAAAGGATACCGCCCAGCACCTCCTGAGCCTGAGAGCTGACTTCCAAAGGCACGGCAACCATGACCGGCGTGTTCTGACTGTCCCGCGACACCAGCACGCGCCAAATGTCAGATCGCAGAAAATCATGCTCCAGATCCACAGTGCCGCCGCCGCGTTCGACTGCACGGCCAAACGGTCGGGGCAATCCGTCCAGATCGTCAGGGCTGCGCATAATCATCGAGGCCGTGGTGGCTTGGGCAGTTTCCAGCACCGCAGCACCGGCCAGAGCGGTCAGTGTTGCGTCCACACGA
>JAHDIS010000060.1:21184-28294 GCA_020630695.1 Paracoccaceae bacterium
CAAGGCGTCCTGGCCCAGCGTCAGTGCTACGAAAACCGAAATCGCCATTCCGACGGCAAAGACAGCGGACAGCAAAAGTGAAAGCCGCAAGATCGACGAGCGTTTCAGCCAGCGCAGATTTTCCACAAACCTACCGACCAAAGACATAGCCCTCGCCACGCCGCGTTTGCAGCAACGCGTCTTCAAACGGTTTATCGATCTTGGCGCGCAGTCGACTGATGTGGGTCTCTACAACACTGGTCGTCGGGTCAAAGCTCATGTCCCAAACTTGTTCGAGCAACATTGTGCGCGTCACCAGCCGTCCGGGACGGCGCATGAAATACTCCAGAAGCTTGAACTCCTTGGCCATCAGATCAATGGACTGCCCCTGCCGTTCACAGCGTCTGGACAAAAGATCCAGCGAAAGATCCGCGTACCGCAACACAGTCTGCGTTGCTTCGCTTTGATCCGACCCATCGAGTCTGCGGCCCAAAGCACCCACCCGTGCCGACAACTCGGCAAATGCAAACGGTTTGGTCAGATAATCATCGCCGCCCGCTTCGAACCCTTCGACACGCGCATCAACCTCGCCCAAGGCTGTCAGGAACAGAGCAGGTGTCGTATTCTTGGAGGCGCGCAGGGATTTCAGAACTGACAATCCGTCCAGTCCCGGAACCATCCGGTCTAGGATCAAAAGATCGAAATCCTGCCCCATGGCGGCCATCAAAGCGTCTTTGCCATTTTCGAAATGATCGACGACATGGCCTTCTTCGCGAAGGCCTCCGGCGATCCAAACGCCCAGTTGCTGGTCATCTTCCAACAGCAATATCCGCATTGGTGACCCCTACTCATTCAGCAGACAGTTTGAAGGCCGCTGAATACAGCAGCCTTCGATCCGGTCAAACATTTCAATCCGCGTTACGCGTCTTCTTCTTCGTCGTCGTCATGCTTGTCGCAATCTTCGCCGTCCGCCTTGACCTTCAAAACATCGCCCGACTCGGCTGCGATCTCAACCTCCATCTCTGAACCATCTGCAGCCAGGATTTCGACTTCATAGACCTGCTGGCCCCGGTGGCGTTCAAGTTCGACTTCCTGAACTTCTCCCGGCACTTCGGCCAGCGCAATTGCAATCACCTGCTCTTCGCTCAGGCCCGTTGCCGTTGCTGCGGATTGAGCCGAAACCATGCCCGCGATGCCAGCCGACAGCAAAAGACCAGTGAGAGCGCCACCTGCAATGAATTTCTTGTCCATGTCATTTCTCCTTTTGAGGGGAGCAACAGAATGTCGCCCCGATGACACAAGACTTGGGGTGGCCAGCTTACAGCCACTTCGACCGAAGTTTACAATTTCGTAAGGACCGGAGGTTTCTGCATAGAGCAAGAACGCGCGGCCCTGGATCATGGCCCGCGCGCTGCCAGATCACAGACCCAAAACGCGTTTCTTGCGCTCGGCCCATGTCATGATCGCCATATCAAATGTCAGGGCCATCAGGGACACACATATCCCTAGGACAAAGTTCTTGCCCAGATCCGTGCCAGCGAGGGTTTTCTGCAATTCCTGCCCCAGATCCTGCGTGCCGATAAAGGCGGCGATAATGACCATGAAAAATGCAAACATGATTGCCTGATTGAAACCCACGGCCATGGTTGGCAAAGCCAGTGGCAATTGGACATTCCACAGCTTCTGCATTCGGGTTGAACCCGACATATCCGCCGCTTCGTTCATTTCTGGCGGAACGCCCCGCAGGCCTTCGACGGTGTATCGAACCAACGGCACCATGGCGAAGATCAGGATGGACATGACAACAGAGGTCGCAGTGATGCCAAAGAGCATGATCGCCGGGATCAGGTAGATAAAGCTTGGGAAGGTTTGTGCCGTGTCGCAGATCAACAAAACACGCTTGGACCATTTTTCGGAACGCGCCGCGGCAATACCGATCGGCAGGCCAATCAAAGTCGCAAGGATGACAGCGGAAATCACCGAGTACAGCGTGATCACGGAACGATCCCACCACCCTGTCAGCGCGACGAGACCAAAGAAGACTGCCGCATAAATTCCGGATTTTCTGCCGCCAAGCGCCAATGCCCCCGCGACGACAAGCAGGATAAATCCTATGGTCGGGATCGACAAAAGGAAATCGCGGAACGGGTTGAGAACCCAAACGTTGAGAACGTAGCGAATTTTCTCAGTGGTGCCCTGCACAATGTCAAAAGCCAGAAACGTCTTGATGGCGGTGTCGATTTCCTTGCCCTGAGACAGGCTCTGACGGCGGCCGATTTCGGCGAACCATTCAACGAATTGCCCAAGCACCGTAAAGAAAACAAACGCGCCCAGACCGGCCAAAAGGTATTTGTGCCGCTTCCACCAAGGCGTGCCCTTTTCGAAGTGTTCGGGCAGTTTCACCACCCACGCCTTAGACAACCGATCGAGTGTTACAGCCAGCAACACGATGGTGACCCCGATTTCAAAGGATCGGCCCAGCATGAAGCTTCCCATCATCGCGAGCAGCTTCGCGCCCAAACCGGGCATCCCGATAAAGGCGGTCAGAACCACCATCGCAAGGCAGAGCATGATGACCTGGTTCACGCCAACCAGAATTTCCGTGCGCGCGGCTGGCACGTAGACATGCCGCAACATTTGCCAGCGGGAACAACCCGACATCTTTCCTGCCTCAACAACCTCAGGAGACACCTTTTTCAGTCCAAGGGTTGTCATGAGGATCATCGGCGGGATCGCGTATATAATCGTGGCAACAGCACCTGCTGTCGGACCGACCTTGAAGAAGATGACCGCAGGCAAGAGATAGGTGAAAAACGGAAGCGTTTGCAGAACCGAAAGGATTGGTTTGATCGCCCGGTCGACCCAAGCGTATTTCCACGCAGCAATACCCAGACTGATGCCAATGCAAAACGCCAGAGGGGCGGCCACCAGTAGAACCGACATGGTTTCCATGGCAATCTTCCACTGACCGATCAAAGCGGTCCAGACGAATGTCCCCCCCGCCAGAACAGCAAGCCGCCAGCCGCCAAGGTAATAGCCCAGAACCGCCGCAGAGGCGGCGATCGCGCTCCACGGGATCTGTTCAAATCGAGGCCAGCGTTTCTTGCCGTAGAGCAGATTGGCCGTTGTATCGAGCATGAACTGAAGCGGACCTTCGGCAAACCAGCGCGTCAGTTTTTCCAGCCCGAGATCAGTGCGAACAAAGTTGAAGGCCGCGTCAAGCCAGACCGCGAAAGGCGGTATCCAGCTTTCCGGTAGCCGGTGCAGCCAAGCCGGCAGCAGCCCCGCGTATTGCAGCGCTGTCAGGACTATGGCGAGGCACACCAACCCCGTGGCCACTTTATTCGATGACATCTGAGGCGCTTTGCTGCCCGCTGAATTGGTCGACAGCACAGCCATCAATTCGAACCAACCAGCACGTGCAGCGCTTCCTGCCGTGAAATGGCGCCAATGACGGTGTCATTGTCCACAACAGGAATGAATTCGCGTGTGTCAGACACCAACGTCGAAGCCAGCGCATGAATGGTCGCACCCGCTGGAACGGGATCGCCTTCGCCCTTCTGATCTGGCTTGACCAGAATGCCTGCATGAACCACGCGGGATTTGTCGATTTCTTCGGTGAACTTGCGCACATATTCCGTCGCCGGGTTCATGACGATCTGATCGGGCGTGTCGCATTGTTCTACGGCACCATCCTTCATGATGGCGATCCGGTCCGCCAATCGCAGCGCCTCGTCAAAATCATGCGTGATGAAAACAATCGTCTTTCCCAGCATTTCCTGAAGGCGCAAAAACTCATCCTGCATTTCGCGACGGATGAGCGGATCAAGTGCGGAAAACGGCTCATCCAGAAACCAGATATCAGGCTCGATTGCGAGACTGCGCGCGATGCCGACACGCTGCTGTTGTCCGCCTGACAGCTCTCTTGGGAAATAATCCTCGCGGCCTTCGAGGCCGACCAACTTGATGACTTCCAGCGCTCTGGCTCGTCTGGCGTGTTTGTCCTGACCACGCATTTCCAGAGGAAACGCCACGTTGTCCAAAACGGTGCGGTGCGGAAGCAAACCAAAGCTTTGAAACACCATTCCCATCTTGTTGCGGCGCAGGTCGATCAGCTCTTTTTCGGAAAGGGCCATAATGTCCTGGCCTTCGACCTCGATGGTGCCCCCGGTAATGTCGTGCAACCGGGAAAAGCAACGGACCAACGTGGACTTTCCCGAGCCGGACAGCCCCATGATCACCAGCATCTCACCGCGCCCGACCTCGATCGAGACGTCTTTCACTCCGGCGATATACCCATCAGCACGGATGTCATCATAGCTGTGTCCGGATGGCATTTTCTTCAGATAGCCGGTCGGATCGTCTCCGAAGATTTTCCAGACATTTCTGCAAGCGATTACAGGTGCATCAGATGCCATGAAGGTGCCCATCCAGGTCTTGGCGATTTGGTCTTGGACCATTGCCACATGTGTTTTTTGCCAAAAGCCCTGCCCGACATGCGGACAGGGCTCGTCTTGATCGAATGTCCGAAGCTTAGTTCAACCAAGCTTTCCAGACATCTTCGTTTGCTTCAAGCCATTCGGCAGCAGCCTCTTCCGGCTCAAGCTCATCGATGTCCACCAAACGCGCCATTTCAGCGATCTGAGGGTTGGTGAAGCTGATTTTTTCCAGGACAGCGTAAGCAGTGGGCCATTTGGCTTCCATGCCTTCCCAAGCGGCCTTTTTCAGGTAACCATCAGCCGGGTTGCCACAGTCGTAAAGAGCGTCGGGGTTCGGGCCAACAGCCGGATCCTTGTCACATCCATCGACCCATTCCGGGAACTCCACGAATTCGCCGGGCCAAACGGCTTCGGCAAAGTTGGGTGTCCAGTTGAAGACAACCACGGGGCGCTTGTCCGCTTCGGCAGCGCCGATTTCAGCCCAAAGTGCAGCTGCAGAACCCGCGTTGATCACTTCAAAGTTCATGCCCAGCGCTTCGACACGCTCTTTACCGTGCTTGAGCCAGTCAACCGGACCGTCAAGATAACGGCCTTTTGAGCCCGTTTCGGCTGTTGCGAACAGTTCCGCACAGTCGTTCAGAGCTTCCCAGCTTGGCAGGCCCGGGCAAGCGTCCTTGGTCCACATCGGGTACCACCAGTCTTCGCGTGTGACCGCGTTGTGGTCGCCCACATCAACGATGCCGCCCTTTTCCAGAGCAGCGCGGAAAGATGCGCCGAACGCGCCTTCCCAAACTTCAAGCTCAAGCGTCACGTCGCCCAGACGCACCGATTCATAGACGGCTTGGCTGTCTGTTGTGACGTACTCGACGTTGTTGCCCATCTCTTCAAAGATCTGGCCAACGACATTGGACATGACGATTTGTGACGACCAGTTGTGGATCGGGATTACGATCGGATCCGAACTGTCTTCGGCAAATGCGGTCAATGGAGCAAGGGCCAGCACACCCGTTGCCAACGCAGTGGTTAGTTTCTTCATTTGACGTCTCCCTGTTCATTGAGCGTCGATTGTTCCGGCCTTGGCCGCACGCTCTTGATTGCAGCCCGTACGCGCTTCCCGACGTATACGACTGTCCACGACAAACTCTCTATTTTTTCACTGTGGATCAAGTATTTTTCTTTTCAAGGGTGATTTTCTATGGCTAGCTGACTGAGTTCTCGGCAAATATTCAGCTCGGGAATGTCCGATTCACATAGAAATTGGTCCGTTGCTGCGGCGATTCCGACTGCGAAAAAAACGATCCTGCGAAAAAGGAGTCCGATTCCATGCGCTATTCCGGCTTGCGGGTCATAAAAGAGGCACTTACCGGCCATAAAGGGTGGAAACCTGCTTGGCGGGACCCGGAGCCTCAGCCCAGCTACGACATCGTCATCATTGGCGGCGGCGGTCATGGCCTTGCGACGGCTTACTACCTTGCCAAGGTCTACGGACAAAAACGCATCGCGGTGCTGGAAAAAGGCTGGATCGGCGGTGGAAACGTCGGCCGCAACACAACCATTATCCGGTCCAACTACCTGCTGGACGGCAATGAGCCGTTCTACGAGTTCTCGCTCAAGCTTTGGGAAGGGCTGGAACAGGAGTTGAACTACAATGCCATGGTTAGCCAACGCGGCATTCTCAACCTGATTCACACAGACGCCCAGCGCGACGCCTTTATAAGGCGGGGCAATGCGATGTTGTTGAATGGCGCCGACGCCGACCTTTTGACAACGACGCAAATCAAACAGCGTTATCCATTCCTGAACACTGACAACGCGCGTTTCCCAATCAAGGGCGGTCTGGCCCAGCATCGCGGTGGAACTGTGCGACACGATGCGGTGGCTTGGGGCTATGCGCGCGGCGCGGACCAATTGGGCGTCGACATCATCCAGAACTGTGAAGTCACCGGCTTTGTGATGGAAAACGGCGCATGCACCGGCGTGGAAACATCACGCGGAATGATCAAGGCAGGCAAGGTCGCATCCTGCGTTGCCGGATCATCAAGCCGTGTCATGGAAAAGGCTGGCATGCGGTTGCCAATCGAAAGCCACGTGCTTCAGGCCTTTGTGTCCGAAGGGTTAAAACCGGTTTTGCCGGGCGTAATCACCTTTGGTGCGGGTCACTTCTATTGCAGTCAGTCAGACAAAGGGGGCCTGGTCTTTGGTGGCGACATCGACGGCTACAACTCCTATGCGCAGCGCGGAAACCTGCCTGTGGTCGAGGACGTCTGCGAAGGCGGCATGGCCATCTTCCCGATGCTTGGGCGGGCTAGGCTCTTGCGGATGTGGGGTGGCATCATGGACATGTCGATGGACGGCTCTCCGATCATTGATCGCACACATATCGATGGGCTCTTCTTTAACGGCGGATGGTGCTACGGCGGCTTCAAGGCAACTCCGGCTTCCGGATATGTCTACGCGCATCTGCTCGCCACGGGTGAGCCCCATCCCACTGCCACTGCCTACCGTTTTGATCGCTTCAATCGTGGTTTGATGATTGACGAAAAGGGCATGGGCAACCAGCCCAACCTGCATTGAGGGGCGCGCAACCATGATTATCAATCATCCTCTTCTGGGCCCGCGGGATTCGTCAGAGTTTACCTATTTGGGTGACGCATCCTTGATCCACAGGCCTGACTGGCAACAACCAGACGCC